>NZ_JBMIRP010000078.1:0-110729 GCF_049202975.1 Ureibacillus sp. MALMAid1270
GATGTTGGAGTGGGTTCCAATTTAACTGGAACGATCGACACATTATTTTTTGACATTAGAAAACACCTCCCATAAATTGATACTTTTATAGTACCGGGAGGTGCCGTCGGAAAATATGCGTTATTTGATTACGGGCTTACAACACTTCAGCAGTTTTTAACTTTTCGGTACGTATTTCTTTTAACTCAGGATGTGCTATTTCGAGTACAGATCGACGTAGGAAAACAAGTACAATGACGATTAAGATGATACTTGAGGCAATTAAAATATATTGTGCTGGAATCAAATCATATAAAACTCCAAAAATTAGTGTACCAAGTGGCATCATACCCATTGCCATCATTTCAATAATTCCAAAGATACGACCACGATAATTTTCATCCACTGATTTTTGTAATAGTACTCCAATTGGCGTATTTGTTAACACACCTAAACTACCAAACAGGAACATCACTATAAAAAAGTAAATAAAGTTCAATCCACTAGAAAATGTTACTAGTAGTGGGATTGCAATGGCACTCACTAATCCAGACATACCAAGTATTGATCGTTTTGAGAATAATAATGGATATTTTACATTTGAACGTGCAGCAAAATATAGAGATAAAACTAACATACCAATTGCAGCACCGGCTTCAACAAATCCAATTAACGAATAATCCATCTTTAACTTTTCAACTAATATGAATTGAATACCGACATTTACAGATGTAAAGAACATATTTAGTAATAACAAAACCCAAAGCAAGCTAGAAATAACTGGTTTTGTTTTTAAATAAGCAAAACCTTCCTTAAAGCTATTCATCATATTTTCATTCTTTTCTTCAGTTGGTTGTTCTTTAGAATATAATTTGAAATTCATTGTAGATTCTAGAACGAATGCAAGTACATAGGCAACAATATTAATCACTAAAAATAGTTCGATCGATAAAAACCCAAATAACATACCACCAACAATTGGACCACCAATCCCTGCGATAGAAAGTGAAAGTTGATTAAATGACATTGCCTTTTGTAAACGCTCTTCATCAACTAGATTAGCAATAGAAGCAGAAAATGCAATTCCTGTAAACGTACTACAAATCGAGTAGAAAACTGTTGTGACATAAATGGCAGGTAACGATAAACCGAATATTAAACTATAAACAAGTAAACCACTGATCGTAATTACTGTTCCAGCTTGACCTGTTAATACAATAGTTTTTCTATCAAATCGATCGACAATAATACCTACGATAGGAGAAAGAATTGTTCTTGGTAAAATACTAAAAATTAAATTTGCCGCAAAACTGAATGCTGAGCCTGTAATCGATAAAATAAACATACTCATCCCAAAGGAATATACATTTGCCCCAAGTGATGAAATCATTTTACTAACTAAAAATGTGTACAAATGATATGTTGCTTTTTTAAGCTTTAATGATTCACTCATTTTATCCACTCCATAAAAAGTTTAATTTGATTAAACTCATAATATGCCATATTGGAATAAATTGCAAGACAAAAGTTTAATTAAATTAAACTAATATGGATAATAATTGTTAACTTGTGCTATAATATGTTTAATGACATTAAATTTTATTATACTTATATAAGTGATATATTGGAATTATGGTCGTAAAAATTGAGGTGTTTGTATTGAATGAATTAGGAACCCGGATTAAAAAATTAAGGAAAGAAAAAAACATGACTCTTGCAGAACTTGCAGGAGATCGATTATCAAAAGGGATGTTAAGTCTCATTGAAAATGGTAAAGCCCAACCATCTATGGAAAGCTTACATTATTTAGCCGATCAACTGAATGTAGATGTTTCAGTATTATTAAATGAAAGTCATATTGAGGAAATTCGGAAATTATTACTTGAGGTAGAGAAAGAGAATAAAATTTTCCATGGGCCATTAGATGAAATTGAATCTAAGCGTAAATTAAACTTATTAAATAAAATTAATGAAGTTCAAGACAAACTAAAAGGAAATAATTATGAAGAAGTACGTCTTCTAGATCTAAAGTTTAGATTACAATTTCTGATTGAACAAAAGGAAAATCCTATTGAAGAGATAAATCACGTTATTAATTTGTATGAGAAAATTCACGCTTACAGTCGAATGGTAAATTGTTATTCCTTTTTAAGTTCAATTGAATTTATTAAACATAATTATGAAAAGTCACTAAGTATTTTAGAACAAGCAGAAGCTCGAATTAAGCCATATGTACATCTTATTGATCATTTATCAAAATTAGACTTACATTATTTATTAACGGTATTATATGCTGCAGTCGATGATGTACCTAATACAGAAAAACATTTACATGCAGCATTAGAAATTGCGCATGATAATAAAATTTACTATCGAGTAGATGATTTTTATCGATTTATGTTAGTACAATCCATTGGACGAAATGATTATGAGAAAAGTAAATATTATATTACAAAGTTAAAACAACATGCAGAGTTTACAGAAGAAGCAATTTCTAATTACGCTTATATTTTCTGTGAGGCTAATTATACAAATTTAGTAGAAAAAGATTATAAAAAGACACTTGAAATTGCTAAAAAAGTGAGAAATACACCTCCAAGTGAATTCGAATATCTGGAGTATCTATTTGATTTTATCGTAGTCGAAGAAACTTATGCTTTATGGGCGCTTGGTTTATATGAAGAGGCGATTAATTGTAGTTTAAACTTTAGTATTTCACCGGCTATTAATCATCCTTATGACATCACAGCGATGTATAAGTGTTTTGCAGTTAGAGCATTATGTTATTTGGAAATAGGGGATTTAGAATCAGCTAAACGAGATATTTTATATGCAGAAAATGGGGTAAAGGATTTCCCAAATACGATGGATAAACAATTTATCACTAGTGCGTATGAAAAAATCATAAATAAATAAAGTTTTTATGCCCAACTCCATCTATATGAAGTTGGGCATAATATTTATACATTGGAATTATAAAATAACAACTGCGTGTGATCCAAGTGCTTTAAAAGTATTAAAGAATACTTTCTCATCAATTGTTTCATACCCAGAAAGAGGATTCATTATCGTTACTTTACCGTCTTTATAGCCTGTTAAAACTACCGCATGTAAATTCATGTATATTGGATGTTTTTTATTTGTACCATCAATAATCCAATATCCATTTGTTCTTGGTGCACTCCAGTCAATTGTATTCCAAGTTAACACAGGTACACCAGAATTCACATAGGAAAGTATTTCTTCACGGGAAACATCACTTAAATTTAATGCTTTATAATTACTATTATTTTCAAAAAGAACTTGGTTTGCTACTTCAACAATTGGGTCTGCAAACACATAATATCCATCATCTTTTTTTGTTGGATCGCCAGCATAAGCTTTATATGGATCCGGTCCATAAATTTGATTTCCTTTTTTTGTTACAGGCGCTGTTGGTAAATATTCTTTTGATAAAGTTATTTTATCTATAACAATTCCATAATAATTTAAAATCGCCGTTAATGAAGTGATTTCGCATCCATTAGGTAATTCAGGATTTTGTTTTACGATAGGTACTGCGAGACTTTCTGTTGTATTCGCGTTGAATGTCTCAATCGTTACTAAAGGATTTTCAGGGTCAAATACGACAAATTGCTTCGTTTGCTCGGATAATTCACCCGTTTGTTCAATTTTATAAATGACCACTTCATATGGATGATCGGGTTGAACCATATCAAAAATAGCTTTACCTTCAGCATTTACTTCAGTAGTTGCAATTTTTTCGCCTGTTTCAAAATCGAAAAGACCTACTGAAACACCTTTTACACTTGTATCACTTGAGAATTCTATCGTATGAATGGTTAACGAGTTAGAATCACTACTTAATGCTGAAAAGTTTTTACTGTAAACTTTTTTCTCATTTGTAGTCATTTCGTGTTGCTCATTCGTCATTTTTGAATTACATCCCAAAAGAATAGCCAGACAAACTATAGGTAATGTTAGTTTTAATGTAGTTTGTTTACCTAACATAAGAAATGCACATCCTTTTAAAACGTTCGTAGTCGAACATATTATTTGCTTTGAGTTCCAAAATATACAAAAGAATCTCTTAGCAAATATTTCATATACTAG
Source organism: Ureibacillus sp. MALMAid1270 (assembly GCF_049202975.1). NCBI lineage: Bacteria > Bacillati > Bacillota > Bacilli > Caryophanales > Caryophanaceae > Ureibacillus > Ureibacillus sp. MALMAid1270. The sequence continues at coordinate 4,093 of NZ_JBMIRP010000078.1, forward strand.
TTTAATACTTTTAGAAGATAGAAACAAAGTAATAAACCGACAAAAAAGACCAATTAGAATTTTTTCTAATTAGTCTTGAAGAATTTATGATTTATTTCACACTGCCACTAACAAATTGCTCGTCTTTATAATACATATTTTTTACTAACACATTTGGACCTAAACATTTTACTGCAGAACAGTGACAATTTAGTGACTTAGCAAGATCACTTTGTAACCATTTGTCAAAAATGCTTGGTAATGTATCAGTTTGAACATTTCCTAAAGCAGGCGTATCACCAAAATCTGTCACAATTACATCACCAGTAAATATGTTGATATTTAAACGAGAACGTCCATCTGGATCATTACGTAAAGTTACATTTTTTGCATCACGCAAACGATTTAATAACACTTGATCTTCTTCCTTCATACTGCAAGGATAGAAGGGAAGTGTACCAAATAACATCCAAGTATTTTCGTCTCGAATATCAAGAAGGTGATGGATAGCATTGCGTATTTCATCAAGTGATAGTGAAGTTAAAGAAGAAGCGAAATCGGATGGATACATAGGGTGTATTTCATGCCTTGCGCACTTCATCTCATGAACGATTTGATGATGAATATGTTCAATATATGGAATGGTATTTTTATTAAGCATTGTTTCTGCAGAAACCATAACACCATGTTCTGAAAGCAATCTTGAATTTTCAATCATTCGATTAAAAAGAGCAGCGCGTTGATCGAATGTAGGTTTTCGTTCCATCATTGCAAAACCTGTTTCGACAAACTCCTCAACTGTACCCCAGTTATGGGAAATATGTAATACATCTAAATAGGGAGCTATTTCTAAGTAACGTTCACTATGTAATGTTAAATTAGAGTTCATTTGAGTACGTACTCCGCGCTCATGAGCATATTTCAAAATGGGCTTCACATAATTTTGAACTGATTTTTTACTTAGCATTGGTTCGCCACCAGTAATACTAAGAGATCTTAGATGAGGAATTTCTTCCAGACGTTTAATAAATATTTCTAAAGGTAGGGCATTTGGATCTTTTGTTTGTAATGTATATCCAACTGCGCAGTGAGCACATCTCATATTACATAAATTGGTTGTTGTAAATTCCACATTAGAAAGAGTTAACTTCCCGTGTTGTTCCATATCTAAATAGGCTTCCCAAGGGTCAAATTGAGTTGTAATCTTTTCTAAAGTATTCATAGTTTTCGATCTTCCTTTCATAGAAAACTTCACTAATTACCATGTCCTTGGCAATTAATCTTTATTTGCCCTTTACAGATAGAGAAAGTTTCCTTATACCAAAGAATCATTTTCTCATAGAATTTAAGTTTCGAAAACTAAAAATAGCATATTCAGAACATTTTATTCAAATTGGGGATAAATAATACAATTTTAATAAGAATTGAAGTTACATAATATTATTATGTAAACTAAATATAAAAAATGAAATGGTTCATAATCGAATTATGAATCCACTTCATCCATCGTCGTTGTAATTAAACTATTATTTTCACTATAAAAAACTTCACCTAATTTATTTTCAATAATTGTTTTTTTCAAATTTATTTTTGAATAATTCATTGCTTGAACATTATATCGGAATTTGTCGTTTCGAATGATACTGTCTGAAACATAAATAGCAGAACGATTTTGTGCGAGTAGGTCGGATTGGTGTCCGTCAGACATTTGAACACCATCTAAATCGACAGTTGATTCAAAATCAATCCAAATCTGAGGTTTCATATGTTTGGCAATATAACTATCTCGTATGAAGACTTCACTTTGATTTTGAATGAGTAGGGCATTTCGTTTTCCTTCAGATAATTCACTTTTATGGATGATTAGTGAACTATCATTTACAACAATTTGAGCTAAATCGTGGTGACTTATTTGACTGTTGATGAAATTGGAAATTGAATTACGTGTAATTTTTATTCCATACGAACCACCATTAGTAATCTGGCAATGTTCAAATACAGCTGTAGAATGATCACTTACTTCGATTTGTACTTGATCACAATTATAAAAACTACTATTAAATATAAAAATCTCGCTTTTATTTACAGCAAAGATACTTTTACCATTAAACAATTCACATTGTGACATTGTAATAATTACGTTCGTTTTACAAGCAATATGGGGCATGTAATTATCAAACATTCTTGAATGTTCAATATCAACCGTTGAATGTTCAATTGCTAAAATACCATTTCCTTTGTTGTCTAAAACTTCACTTTCATAAAGATTTAATTGGGCTTCAATTAAAGTAAACCCTGAATTTTCATGTTTAGAAACTTCACTTCGAACAAGTGAGGCGTTTGATTTTTTATCAACAAATATTCCAATATAGTAACCTTCTTTAATGATACATTGATTCATCGAACAAATAGATTGATCGGTAATATAGACTTGCGATAATTTATGGTATTTAATAATCGTTTCATTAAAGTTCGCGATTGATTCTTTTATCAATTTAATGCCAATTCCATTGCTTGAATGGATATGGCTATGTTCAATGTTCACCCTTGTTTTATTTGAAATAACTACATTTTCTTTCGAATGATGAGAAATTTCGCAGTAGGTAATAGTTGCTTCAGAAAAATCAGCTAAATAAACTCCAGATTCTTTTCCGTTTTGAATTAAACAGTGGTGGCCATTAAATACACTTTCTTCAATCCATATTTGTGGTAATTGTTGAAAACGTAACGTACTACTTTGAAGGGTAATTTCGGCATGATTTAAACCATAAACCCCATTTCCATTACCACGTTCTATAACACTTCCAAAATCCTCAAAAACAGATTGATCTACGATAATTTGAGTTCCTTTATGCTGGTGCAAATGGTTTTTGTCTGAATATAATTTCGATTCATTTTTCAGCCATATTCCGTGCTTAGCATTAGTTAATTCACATTTTTCAATAATAGCTTCAGACTGATCGATGAGAAGCTGCATTTTTCCATTGGAATGAAAAATACAATTTTTGAAAACGGCCTTTGAACGATTCATTAATGCTACAGCTACTTCTCGAGCATTGCTTAATTCACATTTTTCTAAATGGATTACGCCTTCATTTACTGATAATAGAACTTCTGTTTTATTTCCAATGAGACGGCAATTATCTAATTTTAAATTGCCTTCAACAAAAATTTGAGAAGTAGGAGAGATTGTTACATTTTGAAGTGTTACTTGAACAGATTTCGGTATTATGAAAATACCTTCCATTACAGTTTCTTCTTCACCGTTAGCAGATATGAGCACATCTTTATCAAATTGAATCGATTCTCTATATACTTTAGGTGATAATTTAACTTGATCACCTTTTTTTGATTTTTGTATGGCACGCTTCATTGTTTTCACGTTTGAAAAAAACGCTGAAAACAGTTTCAAGATGGCCATAGAATCCCTCCTTCACGTCAATCTGGTTGATATTTATATTTTTGCTAAAATAATCAAGATTTAATCCTAAATTGAATAATTATTTTAATTTACTAAAGTGCGGTTACCGTAAAAGGTTTTGAATATTAATAATTCAGTAATTAAACCGCATCTCCTAATTGAACTTATGCAAAAAGGGCTGCTCGAAAGAACGTTCGAAATACGAAGTTTTAGGTAAAAAATGGAGTGAATTAGAGGAAATATTGAAGCTATTTGTAAGTTTAATAAACATTACGTCATTTTAATCATTACTAATTTAGATATTCATTAGATTTTGTTTATATTGAAGGTTAAAATGTAAAACGAATGCTTTATTTACATAAGGGGGACAAGATGAAAGAGTTACTAGAAAACGTCTTACAAATGAATCAAATGGAAAGAGAACACTATATGTCTTCCCAAGGGCAACATTTATTGGAACAAATGGTTGAGTGGATCGGTATTCCAGATGATGAATTACGCGACAAATTAAATTATCGATTATTTATCGAACTATTATCTACTCAATTAATCACTAGACAGCAGATGAACGATATGACTGAAAAATTGGCAAGTAATGATTATTTGTATAGTTCTATCGGTGACAAAGATACAGATTCTGTATTTTTACGTTCTTATTCCGCATTATGGCTTTCAAACCTTATTAATGTAGATGCACAACTACATTTTCTAACAGAGCAACAAGCTACAACAATCATTCGTGAATGTACTTCCTATTTAAGTAAGGAACAAGACACAAGAGGTTTTCTTGATGAAAAAGGATGGGCATTAGCAATTACGAATGGGGCAGACCTATTAACTTCTATTGTTTCCCATCCATCATATGAACTAAACCTTACACCTAAAATCCTTGAAGGGATTAAAGATAGTTTATGGAAGGGTACTGTTTATACAGCTGATGAAGAAGAAAAGTTTACAGCTATTATAGAAAAGCTCATTAATAAAGATGTCCCTGAAGCTTTGTTAATCGAATGGATTGAACAAGTGTTTGATAAGTTAGAGTTTTATTTAATAACAAATGGCTATACACCACAATATTTTTCGGCAAGAACGAACACACTCCACTTTATGAAAAATCTTTATTTCATTTTAAAGTTCACTCATAAAATGGACGAATTAAAAGGTGTCGTATCAATCTTTATCGGAAAATGGTTGAAAAGCTAACAGAGGGAAAGTAAGTAGGTGGTATTTTGAGGAAAGGCCCTATTAGAATTGTATTATTTGCACTAGTTGTAATTGGACTAGCATTTTTATTTAATTTGTATTTTACTCATTTCGATGGAGATGGGAAAAAGACACCAGAAGAAGCATTACCGACTGATCAACAGTATGAATGGATTGAAGGTCCAAAAACTGAAAACGAACAGCGTTATTTCTTTCTATCTAATAAAGAGTATTTTGGTACAGGTACTGTTACGAAAAATTTCTCAGGATGGAGCTCTAATGATGGAGTATATGCAAAATTACCCACTCCATTATCGGACAATGTCATCAAACAGGCATATTCCGATCAACAAATCATTTATGGCATTTTCAAACCGAGTGGGGAAGTAATAGTTACGGTAAATGGAGAAAAAGCAGAATTTATTGATTTAAATCAGCTTCCAGAGGATATTCTTCAATTATATAAAGTAAAAGACTACGTAATTTGGTATGTCGATTATTCAAAATTAGAAAATACAAAGGAGTTTCACATCAAAATTATGGATTCAAACAACAAGCTTCTCCATGAACTGATTATCTAGAAAGTGTATTAGTTAATTAAAAAATGACTTATTTTTCTCACTTAATTAAAAAAATCGGTCATAAATTTAACTTATTACAAAAGATAATTTTAATGTAATTTACTTATGAATGTAATTAATGTATTATGAACATTGAAGAAAAGACGCTTACTAACTGCCTTTTCAATATGATTAATAGGGGGAGTACAAATGGCAAGCAATTTACACAATAGCCGCGCTTCATTTGAAGTAAATGGTAAAACTTATAACTATTACCGTTTAACTGCTATTGAAGAAGCTGGTATCGCAAACGTATCACGCCTTCCATACTCAATTAAAGTATTACTAGAATCAGTATTACGCCAATATGACAACTACGTAATTAAAGAAGAACACGTAAACAACTTAGCGAAATTCGGTAATGGCGCAGATCCAGAAGGTGAAGTACCATTCAAACCATCTCGCGTTGTATTACAAGACTTTACTGGGGTTCCAGTAGTAGTTGACTTAGCTTCTTTACGTTCAGCTATGAAAGAGTTAGGTGGAGACCCTAACAAAATCAACCCAGCAATTCCTGTTGACCTTGTAATTGACCACTCAGTACAAGTTGACAAATACGGTAATGCTTCTGCATTACAAGCAAACATGGATTTAGAATTCGAACGTAACGCAGAACGTTACAACTTCTTAAAATGGGCTCAAACTGCTTATGATAACTTCCGTGCTGTACCACCTGCAACAGGTATCGTACACCAAGTTAACTTAGAGTACTTAGCTCCTGTTGTACACGTACAAGAAAATGCTGATGGCACATTCGAAACATTCCCAGATTCAGTAGTAGGTACTGACTCACATACAACAATGATCAACGGTCTTGGTGTACTTGGATGGGGTGTTGGTGGTATCGAAGCTGAAGCAGGAATGCTAGGACAACCATCTTACTTCACTATTCCAGAAGTAATCGGTGTTAAATTAACTGGTGAACTTCCAAACGGTGCAACTGCTACTGACTTAGCGTTAAAAGTAACTCAAGTATTACGTAAACGCGGCGTAGTAGGTAAATTCGTTGAGTTCTTCGGTCCTGGGGTATCTAAATTACCATTAGCTGACCGTGCAACAATTTCAAACATGGCTCCAGAATATGGTGCTACTTGTGGTTTCTTCGCAATTGATGAAGAATCATTAAACTATATGCGTTTAACAGGTCGTGACGAAGAACATATCGCAGTAGTAGAAAACTACTTAAAAGCTAACAGCATGTTCTTTGACCCAACATTAGAACCTGTTTACACAGACGTATTAGAAATTAAATTAGAAGAGATCGAACCAAATCTTTCTGGTCCTAAACGTCCACAAGATTTAATTCCTCTTTCAGAAATGAAAGCTCGTTACCACGAAGCAGTAACTGCTCCAATGGGCGTACAAGGTTTCGGTTTAACTGAAGATGAGTTCTCTAAAACATCAACAATTAAATTTGCTGATGGCGATGTAGAAATGCCTACAGGTGCTGTAGCAATCGCTGCTATTACATCTTGTACAAATACATCTAACCCTTACGTTCTTTTAGCTGCTGGTTTAGTTGCTAAAAAAGCTGTAGAAAAAGGTATTCAACCACCAAAATGGGTTAAAACTTCATTAGCACCAGGATCTAAAGTAGTAACTGGTTACTTAGAAGATTCAGGTTTACAAAGCTACCTAGACCAAATCGGTTTCAACACAGTTGGTTACGGTTGTACAACATGTATCGGTAACTCAGGTCCATTACTTCCTGAAATCGAAGAAGCAATTAAAGCTAAAGACTTATTCGTAACTTCAGTACTTTCTGGTAACCGTAACTTCGAAGGTCGTGTACACCCATTAGTAAAAGCTAACTACTTAGCATCACCACCATTAGTTGTTGCTTACGCATTAGCTGGTACTGTGGATATCGATCTACAAAAAGATTCTTTAGGTAAAGATAAAGATGGTAACGATGTATTCTTCGCTGACATCTGGCCTTCAACTGAAGAAGTAAACGAAGTATTAAACAAAGTAGTAACTCGTGAACTATTCCAAAAAGAATATGAAACAGTGTTTACTGCTAACGAAAAATGGAATGCAATTGAAACATCAACTGATTCTTTATATACATTTGATGAAAAATCAACTTACATTCAAAACCCACCATTCTTCACTGGTCTTTCTAAAGAGCCAGAGGCAATTAAAGGCCTTGAAGGTTTACGTGTAATTGCTAAGTTTGGTGACTCAATTACAACTGACCATATTTCTCCAGCTGGTGCAATCGGTAAAGATACACCTGCAGGTAAATATTTACAAGAAAAAGGTGTTGCAATCCGTGACTTCAACTCTTATGGTTCTCGTCGTGGTAACCATGAAGTAATGATGCGTGGTACATTTGCTAACATCCGTATCCGTAACCAAATTGCTCCTGGTACAGAAGGTGGATTCACTACTTACTGGCCAACTGGTGAAGTAGAATATATCTATGATGCAGCAATGAAATACCAAGCTAACGGTACTGGTTTAGTAGTATTAGCTGGTAATGATTACGGTATGGGATCTTCTCGTGACTGGGCGGCAAAAGGTACATTCCTATTAGGAATTAAAACTGTAATTGCACAAAGCTACGAACGTATTCACCGTTCTAACCTAGTAATGATGGGTGTATTACCACTTCAATTCATGCCAGGTGAAAGCGCAGATTCTTTAGGATTAACTGGTAAAGAAGAAATCTCTGTTAACTTAACAGACGATGTAAAACCACGTGATATCTTAACTGTAACTGCTAAAGCTGAAGATGGCACAGTTAAAACATTCCAAGCTCTTGCTCGTTTCGACTCAGAAGTAGAAGTAGACTACTACCGTCATGGTGGTATCCTACAAATGGTTCTTCGTCAAAAAGCAGCAGAGTAATTGAATTTTTAAAAATATTAAAACGGTAAATTTCTCTTAATTGAGATTTTTACCGTTTTTTTATTTGCAAACTTATACTTTTACTATAAAATTGGTAGTGTACCAATTTAATAGAATATTTACATAACTTTTACATAAATACATATTCTATTAAACAATTTTTTATTATAGTATGTTTGTGTTAGTAAATTTTGTATTTGGAGGTTAGTATTTTGAAGAAAAAAACAATGTCTAAAGTATTCAATGCAACACTAGCAACAACGGCAGTAGTTGGATCTGCATTTTTAGTAACTCCTGCTCATGCTGAATCTAAGTCATTTAATGATGTGAATGAAAACGCCTATTACTTCAATCCTATCACGGAGTTAGCTAAATTAGGTGCTATTAACGGTTATCCTGATGGCACTTTTAAACCAAATGCTATGATTACTCGTGGACAAGCAGCTACAATTGTAGCAAAAGCATTAAAACTAGATATAAAAAACGTTGTTAACCCAGGATTTACTGATGTTCCTGAAACACATGCTCACTATGCTGCAATCGCTACATTAAAAGCTGAAGGTATTTTATTCACTCCAGACGAGGACACTTTCAAACCAAATGAATTTATTACACGTGCTGAAATGGCAACATTGATTGCTAGAGCATTTGATCTTAACAGAGAGAATAATGAAGCTATTCCGTTTGAAGACGTAACAGCAGACGTGATTCACGCCGACAACATTAAACGACTATACGATAATAAAGTAACTGCTGGTACATCAAAAACAACTTTCTCTCCAGATCAATATGTAACTAGAGGACAAGCAGCTACATTTATCTATAAAGCATTGAATGTTGAATCTACATCATTCGAACTTACACTTATGCACAGTAACGATACACACTCTTGGGTTGAAAACGCACCAAAACGTGCACAAGCAGTAAAAGACGTTCGTGCTTTACGACCAGATGCATTGTTAGTAGATGCTGGAGATGCTAACACTGGAACACTTTACTATAATGTATTTAAAGGACAAGCTGATTTAGCTTTCTTAAACTATATGGGTTATGATGCGATGACATTTGGAAACCATGAATTTGACCAAGGTGCGACAGACGAAGGTCACCAAGCTTTGGTTGATTTTATTAAAGGTGCGGAATTCCCATTTGTTTCATCAAATATTGATTTCTCACAAGATGCCAAGTTTACAGGTTTATTTACAGACTTAATCTCAAGTGAACCAGAGAACGGTAAAATATATAACGGTATTATTAAAGAGGTTAACGGAGAGAAAGTTGGTATTTTTGGTTTAACTACTCAAGAAACTGAAGGTATCTCTTCTCCTGAGGCTATTAAATTTGAAAACTATAAAGAAGAGGCTGAAAAAGCCGTTAAAGCCTTTGAAAATATGGGGGTAGATAAAATTATACTTTTATCTCACCTTGGCTATGATGACAACCCAGGTGGTGAAGACGATTTATCACTTGCAGTTGCAGTTGATGGTATTGATATTATCGTAGGTGGACATAGTCATACTAAACTTGATCAAGCTGTTGTTGTTACTAAAGATGAAAATGGAAATGAAAAAGATACAACGTTAATTGTACAAACTGGAAATAATAGTGATTACTTAGGTACTTTAGATGTTACTTTTAATGATAAAGGTGTAATCATTGCATATGACGGTGAATTGATTACTCTTGCAAAATATGCTGAAGATCCAAAAGCGTTAGAATTATTAACACAATATAAAGAAAAAGTTGATTTAGTATCCAAACAGGAAATTGGCAAATCTAGTAAAGTAGCCTTAACAAATCCACGTGTTACTGATCCAGGAAATTCTGATGAGTTAAGTGTAAGAAAAAATGAAACTATATTAGGTAACTTAATTACTGATGGTATGTTAGCTATAGCTAAACAATATTCTAAAACACCTGTAATCATGGCATTACAAAACGGTGGGGGAATTCGTGCTGGTATTGATGCTGGACCAATCACAGTTGGAGAAGTTATTACAGTATTACCTTTCGGAAATACACTTGCGTTAATGGACATTACTGGAGCAGAATTAAAAGAAGCATTTGAGTTAAGCGTAAGTAAATATCCTGCTGAAAATGGTGGGTTCTTACATGTTTCTGGAGCTAAAATTGAATATGATTCATCAAAACCTGCTGGCGAACGAATTGTAAGCATTTCTTATAAAGATGAAAACGGAAATTACGTTGAAATTAAAGCTGATGAAACATACACTGTTGCAACAAATGCTTTCACTGCAAAAGGTGGAGATAGCTATGATGTATTCGAAAAAATTTACGCAGCTGGTCGTGTATTAGATTTAGGTTTATCTGACTGGGAAAACTTCCGTGAACACTTACAATCTTTAAAAGAAATTCCAACAGAAATTGAAGGAAGAATTGTAGATATTTCTTCAAAGTAATCTATTAATCTATTAATCTATTAAACTTTAAAAGACATTGTTGGATATTTTCTCCATCACTGTCTTTTAACTTTTTGTAAAGATTTTATGAATTTTGCTATCTATCTAGTAAAGATTTGGTACTGTTAGTAATATATAATAAAATAGGGGAGATACTAGTTTCTAAATCACCTACTTTATTAAAAAGGTTGGGAATAGATATGAATAAGAAGAGATATAGTATATTAGCGAAACTACGTGATGAACGATACTTTTTATTAAATTTTGAAAATCAACTTATCTTAAGTTATTTGGATCAAATTCCACAAACGAATGGTTTGTTAACATTAGCAAATTGGCCAATTTACGAGCCAGTTGAGATTGAATTCTTCGTGGAGTTAATTAATGATAACGTTTCCTACTATCATTTAATCGATCGAAAATACAATTCGAGAGAAGTAATCGTTCTTGATAAAAAAGAATTAGGACCATAAAAAACGTGCAATCACACTAAAGTGGATTGCACGTTTATTTTACCATTCAATATTCGCGATAATTCCTTCTTCATCATGTAGATTTAACATGATACGAGCAGACATGGAATCTCGATTTAATTGTTCTTCAATATATAGACGAATAGCAGCGATGAAATTTGCTGTTGAGTACACATCACTTTGTCCATGAACAGATGCTTCAGCAGAAAAACCTTCTTCATCATCGTACATTAACTCAACTTCAACCTCTTGAGGGCTTACTTGTCTAAATTTTGCTTGGAATAAACAAATCGCATCTACTAATTGTTGTTCGTTTAATACTATTTTCTCCAATTTTCTGTAACCTCTTTATCTTTTCTGCGAGTAATCATTTGGAAAATTTTCACGCAAAGAGCGATAATTACAACGATGGCAATTGCATTAATAGCAAAACCTAAAATATTTCCTAGCATGCCTAAGCCCATATCTGCAAACAAGCTACCAAATAATAATCCAGCAAGACCCCCAACCATCATGCCTTTCATAAAGCCACCAGCAGAGAATCCGCCTTTAGTTGTTGTGTTTGTATTGTTTGTTTTATTAACATTCGATGTGTTTGTATCTTTGTTTTGAATGTTTGTATTATTACTTCCAGGTGTGTTCGAAAATCCTTTTTTACCTGACTTGTAAGATTTTGCTTCAGCAGTTTGAACATCATCACCAAAAAATAATGCAGTACCTACACTTGAAAATACTAATGTGAAGGCAAGGAAAGTTGCTGAAAGTAATACTAATAATTTCTTCATTCTAATCCTCCATCCTTTTTGAGCACATTTATATGTACTATCTTTCATTATAACAAAAATTCATATGAAAAATAGTTATCAATACCACCTTTCATAGAATTTCATTATTCTATTTGTTCTACGTTTCATTTAACAAAAAAGTTTCAAAAAATAAGAAGGATATTTATTCCTATTAATTAAACATTAAACTTTTGTAAAAAAGACCGCTCCAATCAAAGGGAACGGCCAATTCATTATTTGTAAAACACTTTTTCTACATTATATTTTGCACGTAAGAAGTTGATCGCATATGTTTCGTAAATTTCACGTTCCATTGGATCTTCAACTTCATAAACTTCGATTTTGTATACTTCATCACGATATTTTTTGATTGGTGATACATTATCTTCAAAGTGTTTTTTAATACGTTGGCGAAGTTTTCTTGCTTTCCCAACAAACAACACTTCATTATCCTTATTATAAAATAAGAAGAATCCGCCTTTTTCACGAGTGATTTTATGAAAATCGATAAACCCATTAATTGGTGTAATCGGTACTTCTCCTTCTTTTAACTCTTGTTTACGTTGATAAATGACTACATCTGGTTTTGGTAGTTCTATTTTTATCATTGATGGTCACACCCTACTACTCATTATTTTGGTATATCTGCTTATTAAGGCCATTCCTCATTATATATGATGTACAGGATAATATGAAGCAAATCATCAAAATAGGATTTACCACAGAGAAAAAACTATCCTTTTGCAGCTAAATTTTATTCATGTATAATGAAACATAGAGGTGAATGAGATGTTTGTTAGTGAAAAAAAGATAGAAATTCGATATGCTGAAACGGACCAAATGGGTGTTGTATACCATGCCAACTATCTTGTTTGGATGGAAATCGGTCGTACAGCACTTATAACTGAACTTGGTTTTAACTATGCAGGTCTAGAAGAGAAAGGTTATATTTCTCCAGTGATCGATTTATCAATTCAATATAAAAAAGCAATGCGTTATGGTCAAATTGCAACTGTACGAACTTGGGTTGAGTCCCATTCTAAACTTAAGACTACATATGGCTATGAAATTCTTCACGAAGATGGTTCGGTTGCTGCTACGGCGACTTCTTTACATACATTAGTTAAGAAAGAAAACTTTAGACCATACCCATTAAGTAAGGTAGATTCTGATTGGGATGCAAAATATACAGAAATCGCACATATTCAATAAACCTTTTGACTAGCTCAATTGCTAGTCATTTTCATTTTTAATTTGAACTAAACTACAAACATCAAAAGAAACTTGTTATAATGACGTTTGTGGAAAAAGAGAGGAGGTATGTTCATGGTATTAAAATTAGCCGAAGTGGATACAGTTAAATGTTTTATTGTCTTAACGAATACTGCCCGTGAAGCTATAAAAAAACATTTCCAAGATGAACATGCCTTTTTTAAATTGCAACAATCATTCCTTGTATACATAGAAAAACAAACGTTAGATCAATCATCGATTTCATTATCTATATATTTTGATCAAAAACGAAACAATTTACTTTCAAAAAAATTTGCTGGCCGAGTAGTTATAATGGATTGCATTTTTGACTTGAAAAATGGTCTTGTAGCGAAAAGTTTCCGTACACGTAGCGGCAATACAGCTATAGAAACGAACCGTAGAAAACCGATTCGCATTCACTTTGTTGCATCGCGTATTAACGGACATACGTATCCGAAAGAATTTATTCAATTACTTGCTGATTTACCGGTTGCACAAGAAAGATACGATTATGTGAACAAGCGCATTACAAGCTGGGAAGGTTATTTAAAAGTACTCAATAAAAATGCTGATATTGAGGATATTGATGCCACTTTTCATTCAGTTCAGTATCAAGCGGATTACTCAGTAGTATCGCTTCGCCTTAACGATTTAGACGATAAACAATGGAAACAACTAAAAGGATTAAGTGCTTACGTAAAAGGTTTTAAAAAGGAAATTGGTGAGGTTTCAAAAGTTAATCGAGGAAATCGACAAGTTGAGATTACTTTAAGTCCAATGGTTTCTAAATTAGCGAAAAACAATGAATTTGATTTTACCTCAGAAATGATTACCTTCAGTAATGCTTCAACAAAATCCCAACTAAATCGTCTATTAAAAGGCTTCGAGAGGCTAAAGGATGGTTTAGCTGCAAATGCAAATCTTGAGAATATCCTTTTTGAAGACAAGCCCAATATTATTGAGAGAAAAAAAGATGTTGATATTGAATTCCATAATAATTTAAATAAGTACCAACGGGAAGCCGTTATTGGCGCAATCAGTGCAGAAGATTTATATGTCATTCAAGGTCCTCCAGGAACAGGGAAAACGACCGTTATTTCTGAAATTTGTTACCAAAATTCAAAAGCAGGATTAAAAACATTAATTGCTTCTCAATCGAACCTAGCAGTTGATAATGCACTTGGGCGTCTTTTATCGAACAAAGATATTCGAATTTTGCGTTACGGACGAACTGAAAGCATTGAAGAAGAAGGTAAAAAGTTTATTGAAGAAAATGTTGCTGATTATTGGAAAGCTCAAACATTAGAAGCTGTTACCCATGAAATTAGTGAACATCAAAGCAAAGAACAGCAATTACAAGATCAGATTAAAAGCTGTAAAAGTCAAATTAATATATTTAAAGATAAAGAAATTGAACTTCAAAAAGCAGTTATTGCAAAACAAGAAGCAGAAAAAGAACTAGCTAAAATCACTACAGAAATTCAAGAGCTGAAAAAGAAAATTATTCCATTAAAAAAGCAACGTGAGAAAACAGAAGAAGCGATTGAAAAATTAAAGGATTCCAAACAAAAAATAACGGCGAAACTTGACGAATTGCACCAACAAATTTCAACACTCGGCACAATAAATGAGATTGATACAACGATACAGCAGCATAAAGACCAAATCGCCTTATTAAACCAAACTATTGAATTTACAAAGCTTACGAAACAATTACACCAATATGAATCGCAACTATTTGATGTTACAAATAAGCTAAACCAGTATGATTCGAGTTCTTCAAGCTTAAGTTCTACCATTAATGAAGTGGAAGCAATGAAGAAAATTTATGATGTGGAACAATTTATAGAGCGATATGAAATTCGTAGAGGGTTTGTCTTAAATCAGTTATTTGCTGATATTCAGAAAATACATCAACAATTACTTCAATTTGAATCATTAAAAGATATTTCGAATCGATTAAATAAAGCAATTGAATATGCCAATCAAACATTAGGAATAAATGTTCAAATTGATTATGTTCCTGCTAATCATGTTTATTCATTACAAGAAATCAATGAATTTCTAACTAAACTTAGTTACGCTTTTGCACAAAAGAAAATCAATAAAGAAAATGGAGCCCGTTCCGTACAAGGGTTATATTTACGAAGACATTACTTATATCAAATGACCGAAAAATATAATGCCTTAATTCAGGAATCGAAACTTGTTTTTACGAAAATAAAAGAAGAAATAATTGATCAACTTTCGAAACAAGAAGGCTCCAATGAGTTAACTATCCAAAATCTAAAAAAGAAAAAGCTTCAACTAACAAATCTTGTTTCGCAAACGAAAAACGAACGTGACAAACTTCCAATACAAGATGAAAGTAGATTATCCATAGAAGAACTACAATCCACTATGAGTAATCTTACAAAAGAAATTGAAACATTACAGAGAAATAAAGATAAAGTAACAGAGCTTCAAACAAAACTAGCTGCTAAAAAAGATGAGGAAGAGCAAGTTACAAGTGAAATTTCAAATGGTCAAAACGTTCTAGCTGAAATGATCGAAGAACTAAAACAACTTAATGCGTCAGGAATTCAACTAGAAAAAAAATATAGTGAAATCGAACAAATTATAAAACAAAATCCTGAAGCAGAATTAGAGAAAACTACAAAACAGATCAAGGATCAAGAAGATGAAATTGAACTACTTTTAACAAAGATTGAAATGCTTCCTATTACACAATCACTACAAAATGAGTGGAAAACATTACTTGACCAATCAACTGAACATGACTTAGAAGAAATTCGAAAACTTTATGTAAAACATGCTAATGTAATTGGTACAACTTGTGTTGCCTCTGCCAACAAAGAATTTATGGACAACTATCCAATTTTTGATGTTGTAATTATCGATGAGGTGTCTAAAGCAACACCACCTGAGCTATTATTACCAATGCTTAAGGGTAAGAAAATTGTTTTAGTAGGGGACCATCACCAGCTACCGCCATTAATTGGTGATGACACATTTGAGGAAACATTAGAGGAAGTTATTAAAGAGAGTAATACTTTTGAAGAAAAACGCGAGCTTGAAAAGCTGTTGGAAGAATCTTTATTTGAACGAATGTACAAAAACCTACCTCGTTCAAACAAACAAATGCTTGCTATTCAATACCGTATGCATGAAAACATTATGCAAACAATAGCGCCATTTTATAAACATGAAAATGATTCATTAAAATGTGGGCTTCCTGATTCAGACGCTGCTCGTGACCATAAGCTCGTTAGCAAGTTTATTAATCGAAATGACCATTTACTATGGTTTGATATTCCAAACGAATCTTCCTACTTTGAAGAAAGAATGAAGGAAGGCTCAAGTTTATTTAACGAAACTGAGTTAATAACAATTCGTAAGCTACTCATCGATTTAAATGAAGCGACAGAAAAGGCAAAATCTGAAGGTGAATTCGAACTGGATTCCTTGAAATCTGTCGGTGTCATCAGTTTCTATGCGGAACAAGTGAAACGAATTAACCAATTGATAGATCAGCTAAATCTAGAACATCTACATATTCGTACAGGTTCTGTCGATAAGTTCCAAGGGATGGAAATGGATGTTATTTTAGTAAGTATGGTTCGTAATAACGACAACAAACACGGAGATATTGGATTCGCGAAAGATTACAGACGATTAAACGTTGCCTTATCACGAGCGAGGGAACTATTAATCTTAATCGGTAGTACAGATATGTTTACAAATCGACCGAAAAAGAAAGAAACACAAGAGATGTATCGTAATCTATTAGAAACCGTTAAAGAGCAAAAAGGGTACCGCTATTTTATTAATAATTAACTGGGGTAATACGGTCTTATGAAACTACAATCATTACTAGAAAAATTTACAGCTCAATTACAACCAAACGAAAAATGCTTCGAATCAACTATATGGTGTTTACCTGTTCATACAATCCAAGTTTCGTATAAACCAGTGCTCCGTAGGCAGATGGATATTTTAATGAAAATGTTGCTAATTACGGTTCAAAAAGCTCATTTCCATAATGCCTCACAAATTAGTGAAATATTATTAGTCGAGCAACTGTTTGTTCAAGATTTATTATCGAAGATGGAAAAGATGAAACTGATTGAACGAAACGAACAAGGTTACGAAATTACGGAAAAGGGAAAGGCTCAGTTAGAAAGTGGAGTGTATGAGGAGGAACAAGATATTACCTCAGTTGAACTTATATATAGTTCAACCCATGAACACTTTTTAACTGGTGATTTGGAAGAAGTACTCGAGTTTGAGGATTTTCCAGAACAAATATATCGTTATTATCAACAAAGTGAGCAACCTTCTATTTCAAGTGAATTATTAATAAAAGAAATTCAATCCTTGGACTATACAGATGAAGAAGATGAAGGAAAATCAGATCCGATATTTATTACAAGTTTTGAAGAAATCCAATATGAACAAATTAACGATATCCCTTGTATTGAGTTGTTAATTTACAATGAACAAACTGATAAAATCTATCCTCGTATTTGGAATACATTATTAAATAAATGGGATTCCGTAATTGAAAAAGAAATAATTCAAAATGAAAGTGCAACTTGGAAAGAAAAGATATTAGAAGGAAAATAATATAGAATATTGCAAACATTTTCAATTCATGATACTATTACTTTAATTTCATCAAATCTTATCAAGAGAAGCAGAGGGAAATGGCCCTATGAAGCTTCAGCAACCTCTAACTTTGTTAGAAAGGTGCTACTTCCAGCAAGACGTATGTCTTGAGAGATAAGAGAGCGCGATAATGGAAACATACCCTCTCATTCTCTTGCTGGAATGAGGGGGTTTTTTTATATACAAATATTTGAACCATGGTGAAATCCGACCAAAATTTAAGAAGTGGGGGAATACAATTGCCAATTAATATACCTAAAAATCTACCTGCTGGCGAGATTTTAAGAGAAGAAAAGATTTTCGTCATGGAAGAAGATCGAGCAAGTTCACAAGAAATACGTCCATTAAACATACTAGTTTTCAACTTAATGCCAGAAAAAGAGAAAACAGAATTACAACTTTTACGACTGTTAGGGAACACTCCTTTACAGACAAATGTAACATTCTTAAATACCGCTACATATACATCAAAAAATGTTTCAAAATCTCATCTAGAAATGTTTTATAAAACATTCGATGAAATCAAACATCGACGTTTCGACGGTATGATTATTACAGGTGCACCAGTTGAACGTATGGAATTTGAAGATGTGAATTATTGGAATGAAATAACACGCGTGATGGATTGGGCAAAAGTAAATGTTACATCGAATATGTATATTTGCTGGGGAGCTCAAGCAGCCTTGTACCATCTATTTGGAATTGGAAAATTTGAATTACCTAAAAAATGTTCGGGGATCTATGCACACGTAATTACTGATCTAACAGTTGATTTAGTGCGCGGATTTAGTGATGAATTCCTAGCACCACATTCAAGACATACTGATGTGTCGCTAAATGAAATTCGCAATCATCCAGATTTACGTTTACTTAGTTACTCTGATGATGCTGGGGCATTTATCATCCAATCAAAAGATACAAAACATATTATGATTACAGGACATTTAGAATACGATGCTACAACTTTAGCAGATGAGTACCACCGAGATGTTGCAAAAGGTGAACCAGTTGATATACCAGTAAACTACTTCCCAAATGATGATCCGACTAAAGCTCCGAAAAACACTTGGAGAGCACATTCTCATTTATTATTCTATAACTGGCTAAACTACTACGTATACCAAGAAACACCATATGATTGGCATTATGTTGATGAAAATGAAGATGATTCAATTGAATATCATATTTAATAGTAAAGCGAATGTTTCGATCTAATTGAAACATTCGCTTTTAACTATTTTGGGTTTGTTTGTCTATCCTTATGGAACAAAATATTAATCCCTTTTAGAACAAATAGAATCCCAATCACATGAATAATTATGTTTCCAATGTTACCAAGTGGTTCATAATTAAATCCGAAAAAAATTAATCCCACTACAATTGCTAGTATTCCTGTTACATATTTAAATTTCAAGGCGTCACTTCCTATTTCTTAACTTCGCACACTTGTTATATTAAATAGTTTAAACTATTCATAGGGAGAAAGGAATTACAATTATTTGAATTTTTAAAAAATAAATTCTAGTGAACGATTTTACCATCTAATATGTCTAATAAGTAAAGGGGTGTGAAAATGAACTCAATTGATTTATATAAACAAGCCATTAAGGGCGATCCTGAATCATTTCTTCAAATATTAAAAATGAACGAAGACATACATTACCGAATTGCTTATAGTTTTTTTAGAAATGAACATGATGCACTTGATGCCATTCAAGAATTTACATTCAAAAGTTTAACCAAAGTACATACAGTGAAAAATCCTGAGTATCTTTCCACATGGCTAATCAGAGTATTATTAAATGTTTGTCATGATATAAAGAAGAAAAAAATAAGAGTTGAGTTGAAAGAAACTATTGAGGAAGGCGAGTATTTCGAATCTATCAATTTGGAACTATCTGAAGCAATTGCTAAACTTCCATTGAATCAACAGCAATTAATTTATTTGAAATACTACAAAGATTTGAAAAATGAGGAAATCGCAAACGAAATAAATGTTCCCGAGGGTACTGTGAAGTCCCGACTACATGCTGCAATTAAAAAGTTAAGAGTTTTATTTAGTGAGGGAGGGAACTGAACATGAACGAGAAAGACTTAGAACAGCTTAAGACAGAATTGAATCAAATTGAAATTCCAAAAGAGAGGTTAGCCATAGCCCGTAATCAAGGGTATACAAAATATAAAAATAAGTTGATCAAAAAGAGAAAAATAATTTTACGTGTAGCACTCGCAGCCATATTTTTACTAGCCTTTGTAACTACTATACGTGTCTCTCCAGCATTTGCACAAACAATTGCCAAAATTCCTGGATTCGCTCCTCTTGTATCGCTTATTACGTACGATAAAGGGGTAAAAGATATTGTCGATAATAATTATTATGAGGAATTAGGAATAGTTCAAGAAAAGAATAATTTAAAATTCACCATTTTAGGTACAATTGCAGATGAGTCTGGAATGATTATATTTTATCAGTTAGAGTCTACTGAAGATATATCTGAACTTGTAACTAAAAGTTTTAGAATAAAACAAAACAACAAAGAACTTCCAACAACCTATTCTTGGTCACCTAAAGGTAAATCGAAAATTATTCAAAATCAGTTAGAAGTTGTTTCTCAAGATCCTTTAGATTATTCAAATCCAAACTTCGAACTTGTTATCACTTTCAGTAATGAGATTGAAACTACTTTTGAAGTACCATTTACATTAACAAAACCCATTGCTGAATCTAAATATTTTGAATTAAATCAAACCGTTGAAATCGATGGTCAAAAGTTATTGATTGAATCATTAAAGATTTCACCGATAAGAGCACATATTAAAGTTAAAGCAGATCCAAATAATACAATGCAAATTTTAAATATTGAATATTTAAGTCTTGTAGATGAAAACGGGGAAGATTGGGGAAAGATTACAAGTGGAGTAATTGGTTTTGGAGGATTTAAAGATGAAACGAACAGTATATTCATCCAAAGCAATTATTTTAGAGAACCAGAAAAGTTGACTCTTGTTATTGATAAAATTGAAGCATTACCAAAGGGAGAAGATTATATTGAAATCGATTTCCTTAAAAAAGAAGTATTAAAAAACCCTATTGAAAATGAAGTTACTATACAATCCATCGGTGATAGTTCTTTAGATGTTACCTATCCAGAAGGTAGCAGGCTACAGCTGTATAATGTAATCGATGCAAATGGAGAAGAATTTCATTATTATACTCATTCAATGATAACAGGAATTATTAATAACAATGAATCATCTTATTACTTTGATTTGAATAATGCTGTGAATCCTGTAAAAATTTATATAAGCAGCTATTCCAATTACTTAAATGGCTCAGCAAAAGTAGAAATTCCAATGAATTAAAATTAAATATTATTCCATTATAATGTTCAACTCGACCACAGTTTCGGTCGAGTTTTCTTTTTCTCCTTTTATTTTGTATAAAGACTTTATTTATAGAAAAAATACGATAATAAGGAGGGTTTTGAAATAATGAACGAACAATTAAATTATGGTGATGACTATAAATACATTCCCGTTACATCCATTTTAAGCGGAGTTGGGCAAACAGTTACAGAAGATATTTATGTTTATACAATTCAAATTGTTAACATTTGTTATGTTGGTAATGAGAACAAATGGTCTTTAATTGATGCGGGTATGCCAAAATCAGCAGATAAAATTATTGAAGAAGCAGAAAATCGTTTTGGTCCAAATGCACGACCAGAAGCGATTGTTCTTACCCATGGACACTTTGATCATGTTGGAGCGATTATTGAATTAATTCAACATTGGAATGTTCCTGTTTATGCACATGAGTTTGAAATACCTTATTTAACTGGGCAAAAAAATTATCCAGAACCAGATTCAACAGTAGATGGTGGACTTGTTGCAAGAATGTCTCCTTATTTTCCAAATGAGCCAATACAATTAGGTTCTCTTGTACAACCACTTCCAAGTGACCACACTGTGCCTTCATTAGCTGGTTGGAAATGGATTCATACACCAGGTCATTCACCTGGCCATGTTTCATTCTTCAGAGAAGAGGATCGTGCACTTATTGCTGGTGATGCGTTTATTACAGTTAGGCAGGATGAACTATTTAAAGTACTTGTCCAAGAGAAAGAAATAACAGGTCCGCCAAGATACTTTACAACAGATTGGGATTTAGCAAGAGAATCTGTTATAAAAATCGCTTGTTTAAATCCAACAATAGCTGTAACAGGTCATGGTGTTCCAGTAAAAGGTCAAGAATTTAAAAATCAACTAGAAAAATTAGCTAAGAATTTTGACGATATGGCAAAACCGGATTATGGAAAATATTTAAACTAAATTGCTTAAACAGGTTTCATTTATGGAGCCTGTTTTTTGTATGCATATAAAAGGAATATATCTTATTCTATCGAATATTATGAGCAAGGAGCATTTTTGTTAGTAGAGTTAATTTTACGTTCAAAAAAGGGGGAACAATATTTGTATGGTGTATATTATTGAAGGTAGCCGTACTGCATTTGGTGGTTACGGAGGAGCTTTTTTAAACACAGAGGATGTCGATTTAGGAGTTGCAGTAACAAAAGAAGCATTAACACGTAGTGGTGTAGATGCAGGGAAAATTGATGAGATCGTATTTGGTAATATCATTCACACTCATAAAAATTCAGCTTATTTAGCTCGCCATATTGGGTTAAAAAGTGGATTACCAATCACTTCATCAGCTCTTACTCTTAACCGTTTATGTGGTTCTGGTTTACAAGCCATTGTTAGTGGCACACAATCCATTCTTTTAGGTGATGCTCAAATTGTTGTAGCAGGTGGAACAGAAAATATGTCTCGTGCTCCACATATACTTAAGGGCACACGTTTTAGTAATCCAAACAAAGCGCCAGTCATTGATGATATGCTTTGGGGTACGTTAACAGATGAATATATCGGTTGCGGTATGGGGATGACTGCTGAAAATCTAGCAAAAAAATATGAGATTAGTAGAGAAGAACAAGATGCATTTTCTGTTCAATCCCATCAGAAAGCCGCTCACGCTATAGAAACGGGACGTTTTGCAAAAGAAATCGTACCAGTTAAGGCGAAAAACGCCAAAGGACAAGAAGTAATTATCGATCAGGATGAACACGTTCGTACAAACATTAGCGTAGAAAAAATGAGCACATTAAAACCAGCGTTCTTAAAAGATGGGACTGTCACAGCAGGAAATGCAAGTGGAATCAATGACGGAGCTGCAGCGGTAGTAATCGCCTCAGAACAAGCTGTAAAGGAAAACAATTTAAAACCACTTAGCCGTATTGTCGCTTGGGCTGTTGCTGGGGTAGATCCAAACATTATGGGAATTGGACCTGTACCTGCAATTCAGAAAGTTTTAAATAAAGCAAATCTCACAGTTCAAGATATCGATGTATTTGAACTAAATGAAGCTTTTGCTGCTCAAAGCATAGCGGTCATCAAAGAATTACAATTAGATCAAGAAAAAGTAAACGTAAACGGTGGGGCAATTGCTTTAGGTCATCCTGTAGGAGCAAGCGGTGCACGAATCACTTATTCTTTAGCAAAAGAATTACAATTACAAAATAAAAAGTATGGAATTGCTTCACTTTGCATAGGTGGCGGGCAAGGTATCGCAGTTCTATTAGAAAATGTAAATTAATTTGGATAAAGGATATATTCGTTTCAATAAGAAGCGTATATATCCTTTTTTCATTGGAAATTCTTAAAATCTTTGAAATAATAAAAAAGATTTCATAAATACATAATTAATAAATGAAACTATTTTCTTGAGGGCTCCGTCCAATAGGAAATTTAAAAGGAGGAGGGGCTTTTGATTGAACAAACAAGTTTTGAGGAATTTATTCGAACCCATGGTGAAGAGTTATTGCGATTAGCTTTCACCTATGTAAAAAATAAACAAACTGCCGAGGACATCGTACAAGATGGGGAAACAGAAATACAATTAACCCCACTAAGTAAGGAATTAAAACCAATATCGGAACCACTTACACTTTCAGATGGCGGTGTAGCTACAATCTATCAGCGTGATGAAATAATCTATTTTATTATTGAAAAAGATGGTAAGTATCATTACATTCCTTATTTTGATTACTATGTTAATGAAGATCCTCAGTATGTAATCTATGAACTACCTTTACAAGAAGACAGTACGACTGGAAATATTGGGCTTGTAGAAGCTAGAAACAATTCAACTTATGAAAAGAGAATGTTCTTTTACTATAGTGAAACAAATGATAACTACCAATATTACGAATCAACAAATACCATTGCAGATCTTCGCATTGATTTAGATGAAGATGGACAATTTGAAATCATATTTGATGACGGTATCGGATCCATCGTTAAAATAGAGGACGGATTAATGAAGGCAACGAATATTGCTAACAACATTAGAGAACCAGAGTGGATTAGAGAGTGGATTAGAGGTTATATTTCAGTTGAACTAATAGGTCCTATCGCAACTGTGACATATTTAGATGCAAATGGATCGAAAAGTGGATTTTATGATTTCAAATCAACAAATGAAATCATACTCTATGATTAACATAAAAAAATGCATGGCGAAATTGATTCGTCATGCATTTTTTCTATTAGATTAAGAACATTGCCACAATTGTTGTGACAACCAAACCAACTACTACAGGGATAAAGTTTTTCCGTGCTAATTCGAATGGACTGACATTACAAATCGCAGCTGCAGGAATTAACGCCCACGGCACTAAAGTACCACCACCAACCCAAATAGCAGCAATTTGCCCCATTGCAGTTAATGTTGCAGTACCACTTTCAATGGCTGTTCCAAATAAGTTTGCAATGGACCCAGCAAGTGTAATTCCAGAGAATCCTGAACCGTCTAACCCTGTAATCGCACCAACACCTGTTAATGTAATGACAGCAATTTCTTTAGTTAAAGGAACTACAGCAGCTAAAGCCATACCTAGATCGTTCACAATTCCTTGTGAGCCTGCTGGTAAATCACCAATTATCGTTAAATAACCTGAATCACCTAGGTAGAAGAAAGCTGCAATTGGAATAACAGGACCAAATACTTTAAATCCAAATTGGAATCCTTCAATTAAATAACTTGTCGTTTTTTCTAATCCTGCATTTTTGTGAGCAAACATTGAAAGTAACAGTAATATGAAGATCGCTGTACCTCCAACAATTGCCGTTGCATCTCCACCAGATAATTTAAATACAGACATGGCTACAACATCTAGTATGAATGCTATTGGGATAAAAATCGCAAAAAACTGTTTTTGTCCTTTCGTTAATAAACCATCTTCTGCTGTTTCAATTTCTTTCTCTCCATCGAAAGTACCTACCATCTCAAGAGCTCCACGTTTCATATCGCGACGTAGTAAGAAAAAGGCAACAATCGTCGTAACGATCCCCATTGTAATGACTAATGGTACACTCGCATAAACAACATCTGTAACAGGTATACCCGCTGCATCAGCAGTTAATTTTGGAGCACCTTGAATGATAAAGTCACCTGAAAGGGCGATCCCATGACCAAACAAGTTCATTGCCATTGCTACACCCAATGCTGGAAGACCCGCACGGATTGCCACAGGTAACATAACAGCCCCTAATAAGGCAACAGCTGGTGATGGCCAGAAGAACCACGAAATAAGCATCATTAATATACCAATCGTCCAGTAGGCAAGGGCAGGAGTTTTAATAATTTTTGTAAATGGAGCGACCATTACTTCATTGATACCTGTCTTCTGCAAAATCTTACTCATGGCAACGATAATACAGATGATTAAAATGGTAGACAATAATTCTGTTGTGGCATAAACAAAACTTTTAAACACACCACTTACCGAAGCAGTTAAATCACCCGTAGCAACAATTGCAATTAAAAATATCCCAAGAATACTAATAAGGGAAGTATCTCGACGTCTAACCATAAACCCAATAATCAAGACAATAAAGACGACATATATCCAATGAAGCGCACTTAACCCAATCAACCCAATCTCCCCCTAAGTCCATTTGCACTAGAATATGAGGCTATCATCTAATGGGTGAGAGCACAATTTTGTATCTTAATATTGTTTTTTTCAAAAGTATTTACTTTTGATACTGGTATGGGCATAAATAAATTTTATATAATAGGTTGACATTATACCTATAGGGGTATATTATGTAGTTACAAGCAAAAAACACACTTTGAATGGAGGCAATACTGTTGAATTCATATGACGATAAAGTCAAAAACCGAATTAAACGAGCAGAAGGTCAGCTTCGCGGTATTTTGAAAATGATGGAAGAAGGAAAAGATTGTAAAGCTGTTATCACTCAATTATCGGCTGCACGATCAGGTATCGACCGAGCTATCGGATTAATTGTAAGTCAGAACCTTGTCGAATGTATCCAAGCCACACAAGGGGACGAGCAAGCTATGAATGAATCCATTCAAGAAGCTGTAAATCTATTTGTAAAAAGTCGTTAACTAAATCGACTTTTTATTTTATTACAAAATATACCCACACCGGTATAGGAGGTGAAATTAATGGAAGCTTGGTTAATAATCATAATTTTTATAGTCTTTATCATTTACCGTATGATGCCATCCAAAGGTATAAAGTCCATAACATTAGAAGAATTAAAAGGGATCTTAAACAACAAAGACATAGTGTTTGTTGATGTTAGAACACCAGGTGAATATAAAGCTCGTAATATTAGACAATTTAAAAATATACCTTTAGGATCTGATTTTTCTAAACTCCCAAAAGATAAAGAAATAGTTGTGATTTGTCAAAGTGGAATGAGAAGTTCTCAAGCATGTAAACAGCTAAAGAAATTGGGTTATATAAACGTCACAAATGTTCGTGGTGGTATGAGTTCTTGGAGAGGTTAAAAATAATTCGGAGGAAGATAAAATGAAGGAAATTACTGCAAAAGAAGTTCAACAACGTATAGAAAATGGTGAAAACTTAAATCTCATTGATGTTCGTGAAATAGAAGAAGTAAAATCTGGTCATATTCCTGGTATTACGAATATACCACTTGGTCTACTAGAATTCCGAATTCATGAACTTGATAAAAATAAATCTTATATTATGGTTTGTCGTTCAGGTGGACGAAGTGCTCAAGCAACTCAACTTTTAGAAAGCTACGGATTTAATGTTACAAATATGACCGGTGGAATGCTTTCTTGGGAAGGAAAAGTTGTATAATTTTTTTAATCAAATTAATACCCTATTAGGTATAAGGAGGATTTTTAGTAAATGTCTATTAAAGCAGATGTAAAAGTAGACTGCAAAGGTCTTGCATGTCCAATGCCGATTGTTAAAACAAAAAAGGCAATGAATGAAGTGGAAAATGGAAAAGTATTAGAAGTTCAAGCAACTGATAAAGGTTCACTTGCAGACTTAAAAGCTTGGTCTGAAAGTGTAGGTCACCAGTATATTGGCACTAAAGAAGAGGATGGAGTTTTGCTACATTACATTCGTAAAAGTGGCGATGATCAAGAAGCGGAAAAGAAATTTGAACAGACAATTACCAATGAAGAAGTAATTGATCGTGCTGCTAATGGTGGAATTATTCTAGATGTTCGTGAAGAAGCAGAATACGCATTTGGCCATATTGAAGGTTCCAGATCAATCCCAATGGGTGAGTTAGAGAATCGTTTAGATGAGCTAGACAAAGATCAAGAAATTTATGTGATCTGTCGTACAGGTACGCGCAGTGATTTAGCAGCACAGAAATTAGCTGAAAAAGGATTTACTAAAGTGTATAACGTCTTACCAGGAATGAGTTCTTGGAGCGGCGATTTAACAAAAAAATATAATTAAATTAATTGGAGGAATTTATTATGTCTAACAAAGTAGCAATTATCGCAAGTAACGGTGGGTTATTTGACGCTTATAAAGTATTTAATATCGCAACAGCTGCAGCCGCAACAGATAAAGAGGTTGCAATTTTCTTCACATTTGATGGATTAAACTTAATCCATAAACAGGCTATGCAACAGTTACCGATGCCTGAAGGTCGTGAACATTTTGCTGAAGGATTCGCAAAAGCTAATATACCAAGCATTTCTGAACTAGTAGAGTTAGCAAAAGAGATGGGCGTTAAATTCATCGGTTGTCAGATGACAATGGACGTAATGGGTTTAACAAAAGAAGATTTTATCGATGGAATTGAAGTTGGAGGAGCAGTTACATTTCTTGAGTTTGCTAAAGATGCTACGCCAACGTTAACTTTCTAATATTAAACTACTTTCTGGAAGGGACCATTCCCTTCCATTAAAAATCACAAAAATAATACCTATGGGGGTAATTAATCGTGACAGTTAATAAAATGACAGCAAGAGAAGTTGCACGTAAAGTAATTGAAAATCAATCATTATTTATCCTGGATGTTCGTAACAATGAGGCTTTTGAGGATTGGAAAATTGAAGGGCGTAACTTTGATTATTTAAATATACCTTATTTTGATTTGTTAGATGGCGTAGATGAAATTTTACCGAAACTTCCAACTGATAAAGATATCTTGGTTGTATGTGCAAAAGAAGGATCATCTGTAATGATCGCTGATATGATTTCTGACACTGGACTTGACGTGTTCTATCTTGAAGGAGGAATGAAATCTTGGAGTTCATACATTGAACCCATTAAAGTAGGGGATTTAACAGGTGGTGGCGAACTTTATCAATTCGTTCGTTTAGGTAAAGGCTGTCTATCTTATATGGTCATTTCAGAAAGGGAAGCAGCTATTATTGATGCAGTTCGTTTCACTGAAGTATTTACAAGTTTTGCGAAAGAAAAAAACGTTGAAATTAAACATGTCTTTGATACACACTTACATGCTGATCATATTTCTGGTGGTCGTCATATCGCAGAAGCTACTGGTGCTACTTATTACTTACCACCAAAAGATGCAGAAGAGGTTGTATTTGACTACACACCACTTGAAGATGGTTTAACAGTACAAGTAGGTGCCTCTAAAATTGAAGTGGGTGCACTTTACTCACCTGGTCACACAATTGGCTCAACGTCGTTTATCATTGATCACAAGTATTTATTAACAGGTGATATTCTATTTATCGATTCAATTGGTCGCCCAGATTTAGCAGGCCTTGCAGAAGATTGGGTTGGAGATCTACGTGAAACTCTATATCGTCGTTACCGTGAATTAGCAGAGGATTTAATTGTATTACCTGCACACTTCATGGTTATAGAAGAGTTAAATGAAGATGGAACTGTAGCAAAACGTTTAGGCGATTTGTTTGCGGAAAACCACGGTTTAAATATTGATAATGAAGACGAATTCCGTAAAACCGTAACAGATAACTTACCACCACAACCAAACGCTTATCAACAAATTCGACAAGTAAATATGGGTAAAATTACTCCAGACAATGATGAACAAACTGAGATGGAAATCGGTCCAAATCGTTGTGCAGTGCGATAATCAATTGAAGAATAAATGCACAATTACTTTTTACACATCACCATAAAAGAGTGACAATATTCATCTTTTTAGAAAAGTGAGTTGTGATCCGACTCACTTTTCTACTTAGTTAGGGGATTAATGTAAGGGAATTATTATCTTTATCATGAATATAGAAAGAAGGAAACATATTGGATATTAATTTTGTGATTCTCCTTTTCATATTAGGTTTTATAGGGTCATTTTTTTCTGGAATGCTCGGAATCGGAGGAGCAATTGTTAAATACCCAATGTTACTCATGATTCCACCACTTTTTGGATTTAATGCCCTAACAGCTCATCAAGTTTCTGGAATTAGTGCACTAGACGTATTATTTGTATCCATTGCAGGGGTTATTGGTTTTAGAAATGGTGGATATTTAAATAAATCTTTAATTACCGTAATGGGTATATCCATTCTAATTGGTACATTTATAGGAAGTTTTAGCTCACAGTATCTTACTGAATCGCAAATTAACCTCGTCTACGGAATTTTAGCATTATTAGCTGCCATTATGATGTTCATTCCAAAAAAGAAGATAGATGATATCCCTTTAGAACAAGTCAACTATAATAAAACACACGCTGCTAGTTTATCATTTTTAGTAGGTATTGGTTCAGGTATCGTTGGTGCTGGTGGTGGATTTTTATTAATTCCTATCATGCTACTAATCTTACGTATTCCTACAAGAATGGCTATTGCATCAAGTCTTGCGATTACCCTTATTTCATCCATAGCTGGATCAATCGGTAAAATTTCAACAGGGCAAGTAGAATACTTTACGGCTATTATTGTGATTATTGCAGGATTAATCGCAGCTCCTTTAGGGGCTAAAGTAAGCAAAAAAATGAACACAAAGATATTACAATCGATATTAGCAGTTCTTATACTAGTAACAGCAATAAAAGTTTGGATAGATATTCTATAGGTTTACCTAATCTTCTGGACTAGTAAACTTACAAAAAATACAAGCTATGTCTAAACGACATTTTAGCTTGTATTATTTATTATTATCCGTTCAATTAAGGAATTGAGCTTCGAATTCTTCTTTTGGTAATGGTTTACTGATGAAATTTCTATAAACCTAAGAAAAAAATATTATCAAAATTAACCAAAAATGTATTCTTTATGTTAAATAGTGTCATAATTTGTTATAATAGCGAGTAGTAAAATGGTCTCAAAGTAAAAGGAGTGTATCCATATTAAAAAAGCATGTTTATCTTTAATTTTTCTGCTTCTACTTTTAACTTCTTGTAACTCAACAGACAATAAGGAAAATGAAATCGCAGTACCAATACAGCAAGTAAATGAAACGGAAGTAGTAGAGAAAATTGAAAATCCTGTTCCAAAAGAACCTGAGATATATACAGCATCTGTTTCAGCAATAGGGGATATATTAATTCATAACTCAGTTTATGAAGATGCAGAAATAGCACCGAACCAATATGACTTTTCTAAAATGTTTGAACGGGTGAAACCTTATTTAGAAAAATCAGATCTTACCATCGCAAATTCTGAAAGCATAATCGGTGGACAAGAGCTTGGATTATCGAGTTATCCTGCATTTAATAGTCCTTATGAAGTAGGGGATATACTGAAAGATGTTGGCGTTGATGTTGTCACAATGGCAAATAACCATACATTAGATCGTGGAGAAAAAGCGATAATTAACGCTACTAATTATTGGGATAGATTAGGGATTACTTATGTAGGGGCAGCCACTAGCCAAGAAGATGCTGAAAAAATAAAAACGATGACCGTAAACAATATCGTCTTTTCATTCTTAGGATATACTTACGGTACAAACGGAATTAAGGTACCTGAAGGAAAAGAGTACTTAGTAAATTATATTGATGAAGAAAAAATGATTAAGGATATCCAAAAAGCAAAAGATATTTCAGATGTAGTAATTGTAAATCTACATAATGGAAATGAATATGCACGTATGTTTAACGAACAGCAAGAACATGTTGTTCAGTTAGCTGCTGATCACGGAGCTGATATTATTTTTGGACATCATCCTCATGTCTTGCAACCAGCAAAATGGTATACAGGTGTTAATGGTAATAAAACTTTCGTGATTCATTCATTAGGTAATTTTATCTCCGCGCAAGATAAATTGTATCGTCAAATCGGCGCAATCATGGAATTGGATGTAACTAAGACCGTAACATTCGATGAACAAGAAAATGAAACTGTCCAAATTGAAATTACAAATCCAAAACTGTTACCAACATATGTTAAGTTCGCTAACTGGAAAAATTACGAAATTATCCCGATGGTGCAGTTAGCAGACAACGATTTAAAAGATCACCAATCCATTTACAATGAAATAAAATCACATATGTCGCAATTTGTTCCGGAAATGCAATTTATAGATGAAGTAACAAAATAAACGTAAGGATGTGTTGAATGATTTTATTCAACCATCCTTTTTAATTTTTGCTTTATCAAACCTTTTATTCATAGTGAGGTTGGGAAATGTTGTGAATGCTAAAGACAAGTACCAATAATAATTCCTTTGTATTGTCACAAAATAATATCAAATTCATTTGGAGGTTCCAAAGTGACACAACAAGAAAATAAATTTACAGTTGCAGGAACGAATATTGATGAGGTCAAGAAACTAAATGCGGAGTCTGGTCTTTCTTATAATGAAGTTTATGCATTACTTGCAAAAACTGGAGGTAGAGGCACATCGGTTTATAGTGTTTCCAATCGAGAAAAAAATAAGAACGGATTAAATCAATAATTTTTACATTAGCCTTCCTCAAAAATAACAAATTGACTTAGACTGCATCTCACATTCATTTTGAGATGCATTTTTTAATCCCATTATATTTAGAAAGGAGAATTGTATGCCAATTCATTCATATATTTTGAAATACTTTGAAGAACATCCGAATGAAAGAACTAATGGAGTTCAGCAAGAAAACCCTCCAAATGAACGGAGACCTTCCATTCATCAGATTGAAGACCAAACAATTCAATTTGATCAATTTGAATTACCAATTCGGATTTATACACCTGATTTACAAGAACATTATTCATTATTAGTATTTTTCCATGAAGGAAGATTTATGAATGGTAATTTAGAGGCATCGGATGTAGCATGTAGAATGATATCATCCTTTACAGGTTACAAGCTAATTGCAATTGATTATCTATCTGCATTAGAGCATATTGCCGAAACATTTAACACTTGCTATGAAGTGACTAAATGGATTACCCAACACGCAGAGCAATTTAACGGTACTATATCGGACATATCAATATGTGGAGGTAGTATTGGAGGCGCGATTGCAACATCCATCACCATTAATGCATTGAAGAAACAAGATTTTACACTTCAAAAGCAGATACTGTTTTATCCAATTGTTGATTTTAGTGACAAAATAGAAGATAGCGACTTCCTCTCTAGAAAAATGTACAACGGAAAATACGGGATTGATTTGAATCATTTAACGGAATTATTCCATTCAACTCTACATTCTCCATTATCTACAAATGAAACGATTTTAGTGAAATTACCAGATACACTTATTTATACCGCGGAATATGATCCCTTTAGCGATGAAGGGGAAGCTTATGCCGAAAAAATACAAAAAGCTGGTGGGCAAGTAAAACTTGTACGATTTGATGGGAATATACATGGGTTTATGCAAAGTTTCCCAGGTTCACCAGATTATATGAGAGGTTTTGAAGTTACATCCGAATTTCTCGTTAAAGAAGAAAAAGAAGTGCACATGTAAAAGTGCGCTTCTTTTTTATTTGGAATGTGTAATTAATTAATCAAAAAATACACTTTAAAGGTCAAGATATTCAGTTAACTGCAAGTGTCGGTGGAGCAATTTATCCAAATGATACCATTAGACTTTGAAGAACTATTCAAAATTGCGGATACTAATCTATATAAGTCAAAAGCTTCAGGTGAAAGTACTATAACATTTTACACTCATGGAGAAGTTCTATTTATAGAATTTCTCTTTTTTTGGTGGAAATAAGACTACCAAACTATTAAAATAATATATTAAATATATATTATTTTTAATATAAATTATTTTGAGATATAGATATTAAAACCGTCTATTTTTAGAATGGAGTTAATCATATGAACCAAGATGTAAAATCAAGTATTGATATCTCACAGTTCGCACAAATTTTAAAAAGCGCTTTCAATACTGTCCAAGATATAATCTACATAATGGAAGCTAAAGGCGATGAGTTCTACTATTATTTTGCAAACCAAGTAGGGAAAGGCCATTTAGAATATGAAAGCGATATGTTGGGAAAAACATTTCACGAAGTATTGCCAAAGGAAAAAGCAGATTTTCTAACAAGACAATATTTAAAATGTGTAAAACAAAACAAAGTTGTTGTCTATAGTGACGAAGTCCTCGTGGATAATCAAATATATATAAAAGAATCGGTTCTAACTCCATTATCATATAAAGATCAATTTTTTATTGTATCAGTAGTTCGCGATGTGACGGAATATAATAGAAAAATTATGGAGTTAAATCACATAAAAGAATCGATTGAAACAAATGAGGAACGACTTTCTTCACTTATTAATAATAATGCCGATGCTGTATTGACTCTAGATTCGGAAGGATATATTTTATATTCCAATAAATCATCTAAAAATATAATTGGCTATACAGAATTGGAGATTGTCGGGCTAAATATATCTAAATTCTTTCATACTCAAGAACTCGAAAAATTTAACGATAATCTAAAATTAGCACTCGAACAAAAATCAGTTCATTTTGTAACGAGATTATACCATAAAAATGGCTCTACACTTTTTTGTAATGTAAAGTTAATTCCTCTTACAATCAAAGGTACTGTACGTGGGGTATATGGGGTAATAGAAGATATCTCACAACAAAAAAGTGAATATGACGAACTTCAAAAATTTAATAACCAGTTTATTTCCTTCCTTAATCACAATGCTGACCCGATCTACATAACAGATTTAGAAGGGAAAATTGAATTTGTAAACAATGCATTTGTAAACACATTTGGTTATGAAAAAGAAGAATTACTTCTAAAGCACAATCCTACGATTCCAGATTGGCTTGCAGAAGAGACGAAAGAATTATATCAAAAGGCTCTTAAAGGCTTTAGCATGCCTGATCAACATGTTATTAGACAAAAATCAGACGGAGAACTTTTAGATGTTAGTGTGACATTTTCGCCTATCTATGATTCCTCAGGTGTTATTAGCGGTATTGCAAGTGTAGTGAGAAATATTTCTGCATATAAGAAAAGGGAACTAGCTATTCAAAGCGAAAACCATGAATATGAACTAATCTGGAACTATTCAACGGATGCTATATGTTTATTTGATTCATATGGTGAAATTATTAAATTCAACCCAACATTTTCGAATATGTTTCAGTTTGAGGAACAAGAAATCCGTTATCTAACAGATATTTACTTCAATCATCAAAAAATGCAATTACAAGAAATGATTCGAATTTTACAAGAAGACAATCCATGCCTTCAATTTGAAACAAAACGTATTCGAAAAGATGGTTCAACAATTGATGTACAAGCAACTTATAGGAAAGTTGCAAATGGGAAGACATTTGCCATTGCGACTTACAAAGATATAACGAAAGAAAAACAAATACTGTTAGATTTAGCAAAAAGCGAAGAAAAATATCGGAAAGTTCTTGATTCTTCTCCTGAACCATTATTAATTCATAATGGAGAATTGATAACTTATTTAAATAAAGCAGCACTTAAACTTGCAAAGGCAAATAATGTTTGTTTTGTTGTTGGAAGACCTATATCGGATTTTGTTCATACAGATCATAAAGAAGAAATCCTAAATAGAATTAAAATCTCTACTCAAAGAGACTTTATTGCAGAACCAGTTATAGAAAAGTTCTTAACGGTTGAAGGTGATACTATTTATGCAGAAGCTTCCACAGCCGTATTCCAAGAACATGGACAGAATTATGCAATAGTTATGCTTAGAGATGTTACTCAAAGACTAAGAGCTGAGAAGTCCTTGAAAGAAAGTGAAGAACGTTTCCGTATTATTGCAGAAAATACAAAGAGTATTATCAAAATACTAACTCCTACTGGGAAAATTACTTATTGTTCACCTTCGATCGAAGAAGTACTAGGATTCCCTGTTTGGAATGAAATCGGCAGATACATTAAAAGTCATATCCATTTTGAAGATTTACCTCTGTTTGAAGCAGCAGTTGAAGATTGTATCGAATCGAAAAAATCAATTTCAATTGAACTGAGACATATTCATCGAGACGGTTATGCAATGTGGCTAAATTCGCATATTACACCAATTATGAATGAAAACGAAGAAATAGAAAAAATCATGCTCATTTCAAATGATATTACCGATTTAAAACAAAAAGAGACTACCCTTACACAAATGGCCTTTTATGATTATTTAACGAATTTACCGAATCGTCGTTTGTTTAATAAACAATTAGAACAGGCAATGTTAACTACAGACAAAACAGGTAAAATATCCTCCTTAATGATTGTTGATTGTGACAAATTCAAAACTATAAATGATACATTAGGACATGATATAGGCGATGATGTCATTAAAGAATTCGCGAATCGACTAAAATTATCACTTCGCAATAATGATACTATTTCAAGAATAGGTGGAGACGAATTTACCGTTGTAACGCCAGAAATGAATAATATTGAAGAGGTAACGAATGTTGCTGAGAGACTTTTGAAAAAAATGAATGAAACAATGTATATCCAAGGCCATGAAATACAACTAACTGCTAGTATAGGAATTGCCATTTACTCAGCAAACTCTAGTACAATGAATGAACTATTTAAAAAAGCAGACCAAAGTTTATATCGTTCTAAAGAATTGGGCGGTAATACATTTACCTTAAATTAATTAAAAAAACTATTAGGAATCACGATGATTCTTAATAGTTTTTTTCTATTTCCAACATTATTCTGCTGATTTTCTAATAGGAGTCCTACCATATGTTCCTACCAAATTACCGAACTAGGAACTGATTCCTAATGAATTGAGAAGTAGCGGTGATACATTTTTAGAACCCCTATCTATACACTAAAGTTAACAATCAGATATCTCAGAATATTCATCAAAAATTTAATAAGAATACATTCATTATAAATTAGAGAGGTTTTAAAATGGCTTTTTCATTATTTCCAAAGTTTTTCAAATCTGATGAAACGAGTACCGAAAATATTTATACCAGTAATAAAATACTAGATTACAAGACCTTTAACACATTGTTTGAAAATCATCCGGATTTGGTATTCACAATAGATCCCGATAGAGAAATCCAATTTTTTAACCAAACCCTAAGTAGTCTATTTAATTTCAACGATGATAAATTACGATTTATTATTAATCAGAAACTATTAAATATGGGAAATGTGAAAAAACATGTAAATAGCGCTTTTGCTGGTGAGTCTCAGAATTTCCAATTTGAGTATATTGATACTCATAAACGAAGTCGTAATTTTTATGTCACGATTGTTCCAATATTCAATAATGAAAATCATGTTAATGCAATTTGCGGAATTGCAAAGGATATAACAAATTACGTTCAGTACGATCATCAAAATAAAATTAAGGTCATCATCTATACTGGTCGAGAGCTAACAAATAAAGAAGAACTGTATCTAAGTAAATTTGCACATACAATCATTATAAAAAATGAATATTCTCCAGAACGATTGAAAAATGAACTTGAACTATTTTTACATGAAAACATAATGGAATCTAGTTCAAATACACAATTAGATTTTCCTTCAAATGTTGCAATGGATCTTACAGGTAAGAGAATCTTGTTAGTAGACGATGATGTACGAAATGTTTTTTCACTAACTAGCTTTTTAGAATTGGCAGGTTGTGAAGTTTTATATGCTGAAAATGGTCTAGAAAGCTTAAAAATGTTAGATGAAAATGATGAAATTGACCTTGTACTAATGGACATCATGATGCCAGAAATGGATGGCTATGAAGCAATCCAACAAATTCGAGCTAAGTCCCAATTTAAAGAATTACCAATTATTGCTCTAACATCAAAAGCTATGAAAGAGGACCGTGAAAAATGTTTGATGATTGGTGCTTCAGATTATATAGCAAAACCAGTAGAGCCAGATCAGCTTATTTCTTTAATAAAAGTATGGGTATATTAGTGTTTAAGGAATGAGTTATATGGAAATGAACGAAAATTTGAATCAAGAAATTATCGATGAATTAGAAAAGCTAGAAATCAAATTATTAGTCAATGGGTTATATGAATGGTGTGGATACGATTTTCGTGATTATGCGTTTCCATCTCTAAGAAGACGTATTTTACACCGTGTACATACAGAAAAGCTCTCAACTATAACGGAATTATTAAACAAAACATTACATGATGGGGATTGTTTAAATCGGTTATTTAATGATTTATCGATTAATGTAACTGAAATGTTTCGCGATCCACTTTTTTGGAAAGAATTTCGTGAAAAAATTGTCCCACATTTACACACATATCCTTCCATTCGAATATGGCTTGCAGGTTGTGCATCTGGTGAAGAAGTATACACGATGGCGATTCTTTTAAAAGAAGAAGGTCTATATGATAAAACAAAAATTTACGCAACAGATTTTAATCAAGAAATTTTAAAGGTAGCTAAAAATGGCTACTATCCACTAGAAAAAATGAAAAAGTACACAAAATTACTTACAATCTGGTGGTGAACAAGAATTCTCTCATTATTATAAAGTGACGAATTCAGGAGTTAAATTCGATTCTACTTTAATGAAAAATGTCATTTTCGCCCAACATAATTTAGTTTCTGACCGTTCCTTTAATGAGTTTCAAGTCATTTTGTGTCGAAATGTGATGATTTATTTCAACAAGTCACTGCAACAAAAAGTACATGGATTGTTTTTTGAAAGCTTAAGTATGTTTGGCTTCCTAGGATTGGGAGACAAAGAAACAATCAGTTTTACTAACTATGAAAACCACTATGAAACGATTAATACGAAGCAAAAGTTATACCAAAAAGTTAGATAAACTCTTGAAACAACACCAACTTGTTTGGTGTTGTTTTTTATATAGAACTAGTTTTACCTCATGTTTACTTGAATAAATAACATTTCAAATGTCAATTCTATACTTAACAGTGGAAATGGGGAGGAGTCATGTTTAACTTCAAAAAAGGCAACAAAAATGATGAGACCACAAGTGCAAATAACAAACTACAAGAGCCTACGAAACATAATACTAAAAAGGAATTAAAAGAAACTTTAAATACATTACCTAAAGAAGAGTTTACTAATCTAATTAGAGAAAAAATTAATAATCCATCTGATTATGCAGTTAAAAATATAGACGAAAATCTAACCCTTATTTATGTAGAAAACTTAGTTGAGGCACAAGCTTTAACTGATTTAATTATACCAACCCTACAAAATATCTCAGAACCAACACCACAATCAATTAAAAATGAATTACCAGTATCGCAAATTGACATTTCAGATCAATTAGACGTTATCGTCTATGAATTACTTATTGGTGCAGCACTAATTCATACGAAAGATCATGCAGAGGTCGTAATTGCTAAAATCTCATCCTATCAATCGAGAGGATTATCTGCACCTGAAAATGAATCTCAAGTAGTCGGTTCCCAAGTAGGATTTAATGAGAATTTAGCTACTAATGTTTCACTTGTTCGACGATTTATTACAAGTCCTAATTTATGTAATGAAAAATTCGAAGTCGGCGAAGATACTTTAACTTCCATAAGAATGCTCTATATTAAAGGTCTTGCTTCTGAAGAACAGGTAAATACTATTCGTCAAAGAATCGAAGGTTTAAAAATCTCCGGATTAATTGATAGTGCTATATTAGCTGAATTGATAGACGATAGTACAAAAACTATTTTCCCGCAAATGATGCTAACAGAAAGACCCGATCGATTTTGCGATGGATTATTATCTGGGAAGATCGGCATCATGATGAACGGTAGTTCCATGGGAATTGTGACACCCGTCGCATTTATTGAGTTTTTCCACAGTAAAGAAGACCAAAATCTGCGATGGCAAATTGGAACGCTGTTAAGATTATTAAGATTCTCTGCGATGATTTTCTCAATTCTTTTAACACCAATCTACGTTGCTGCTTTAACTTATCATTATGAAATTATTTCGCAAACTTTAATCGTTCCTTTAAGTGAAAGTAGAGCCATTGTACCTTTTCCACCAATTTTCGAGGCTTTGTTATTAGAACTAATTATTGAATTGCTTAGGGAAGCCGGTTCACGGTTACCAACCAAAGTTGGGCAAACTGTTGGGATTGTTGGGGGTATCGTAATAGGAACTGCAGCGGTTGATGCAGGGATCACTAGTAATATTTTAATTATCTTTGTTGCTTTAAGTGCACTTGCTTCATTTACAACCCCAAATTATGTGATGGCTAATATCATTCGTTTTTTAAGATTTCCAATGATCTTAATGGCAGGATTATGGGGCTTTTTAGGAATCATGCTTGCTGTATGCTTTATAATAATTCACCTTTTACGATTAACGAGTTTAGGCGCTCCTTATTTGGCACCTTTATATCCATTTCGATTAAAGGATATTCCGAACAGCTTGATCAGAGCACCATTAAATATTATTAGCAGACAAGCTGTGAACACAAGAAAAGGTGATGATACAACTGCTATTCAAGAGGACAGTAAGAAGGTGAGTGAATGAGTAAAGCCGCACCTTCAAAACAATACGAAAAAATCAATGCATTTCTTATATTTTATATCATTTCTTCTACCCAAATTGGGGTGGGAATCCATGGTTTTCAACGAGTAATTTATAAAGATGCTAAACAAGATGCTTGGTTGTCAGTTATACTAAGTTTCATTCTTTCACATATCGTTATTTTTATTATGTTTAAAACACTTGAAAAGTTTGAAAATCTTGATATATATGGGATTCATAAGGAGATTTTTGGTAAAATTTTCGGAAGTTTTCTAAATTTAATTTATGTTATTTATTGTTCTTATGCATTTTTTGCTGTATTGAAAAACTATATAGAAGTAGTTAATACATGGGTATTTCCATATGTTGAGCCACAATATATAAGTACAGCAGTATTATTATTAGTCTTATACGCTGTCAATTCAGGATTTAGAGTAATTGTTGGAATCAGTTTTTTTAGTTTCTTTTTCTTACTATGGATTCCTCCAATATTAATATTCCCTTTATATTACACGAAATTTAACTATTTATTACCTATTATGGAAGATCTGATGGGAATTGTAAAAGGTGCATATTCAATGAGTTTTACGATTATTGGATTTGAAATTTTGAATATCGTTTACCCTTATATAAAAGAAAAAGAAAAAAAAGCTGCACATAAGTACGCTCACCTTGGATTGCTATTTACTTTTTTTATATACATTAGCATTATGTTAGTTACTCTAACATATTTTAGTGGACCTCAATTAGAAAGAGTAATATGGGCAACATTAACTATTTTTAATTTAATTGAACTTCCCTTTGTTGAAAGAATTGAAATCATTACCATATGCTTATGGTTAATCATTATTTTGCCGAATCTATGTTTATATTTGTGGGCTGCATTTCGTGGAGTGCACTCCGTTTTCAACATTAAACTGAAACCGTTTATTTGGGTATTTGCATGTTTAATGTTGATTCTCTCTTTCTTTATCAAGTCAAGGACTCAAATTAATTCAATGAATAATTATTTAGGACAAATTTCATTTTACGTCGTATTTGTCTATCCATTTTTGTTATATTTATTCGCTTTAATTAAGAAACGACGTAAAAAAGGGACGGGTGAGCCAACATGATAAAACAACGAGTCCTTTTATGTTTTTGTAGTGCAATTCTTTTACTCTTTGGTTGTGCTGATCCAAAAATTCTTGAACGAATAAGTTTAGCAATCCTAATTGGTTATGATATAGAAGATTCCAATAAAATAAGATCTACTGTAGCTCTTAGATCGGTTAACCAGGATTTGCAAAGTGTTGTGAGTGTCGCGTCCGAAACAGATTCAACAAGTAAAGGAACAAGAATTAAAATTAGTCTTGATAGTACAAAAAAAATAGGAGCTGGACAACTTCGTGTTGTATTGATAGGTAGTAAACTCGCTGAAAAAGGTATTAATGAGACGCTTCATTCTTTAAATATGAATTCCGAAGTGAGTAGTGGACTTTAT
Source organism: Ureibacillus sp. MALMAid1270 (assembly GCF_049202975.1). Taxonomy (NCBI): domain Bacteria; kingdom Bacillati; phylum Bacillota; class Bacilli; order Caryophanales; family Caryophanaceae; genus Ureibacillus; species Ureibacillus sp. MALMAid1270. The sequence continues at coordinate 45,445 of NZ_JBMIRP010000078.1, forward strand.
ATTGCAGTTGTAGATGGAGAGACTCGACCGCTGTTAGAAAGAAAATATGAAACTATATCAGATATCGGTCAACATATTTATTATTTATTGGACCATAACATTGATGAACAACTCACTTTATCACCAACACTACATGAAACGGTCCGAGATTGTTACTCACCTTTTACTGATATGGTCTTACCATTGCTAGAACAAGACAAAGATGATGTTCAAATTATTGGGCTTGCGCTTTTTAACGATGACAAAATGGTTGGAAAACTTAAAGGAGATGATAGCTTTTACGTTGTGTTAATACGTGAAAAATTTGATGCAGGTATCATCCAAACTACAATACCTGGTGCTCCATTTAAATATATATCCCAGGATGTACCAGATGATTTACACATTGCACTTCATTCCATTTTTTCAAATAGGAAGATTCAGTTAGTAAATGAGGATACTCCAGAATTTGATTTAAACATAAAAGTTAGTGCTCGAATATTCGAAATTCACTCAAGTATTACGACAGAAGAGCAAGAAGTTGTGTCGAAATTAGAAGAAGAAATTGAAAAAGAATTTAGCAAAGAGATTATGCGAATTATTAAAAAAACACAAGAATTAAATTCGGATATATTTGGTTTTGGCGAGGTTTATAAGGCAAATGTCGGGACAAAAAATATAGATGAGAAGAAGTGGAAAGAGTTATATCCTAAAATGAAAGTGAATGTATATGTTAAAATTGAATTGTTAAGAAATGGTGTATTTGATTAAATTCAAGTGATTTTTTCGTCGTATTTTCAATAACGTAATAACTCTGCAAGAATGATTCAATAATTATGTTTAGTGAATCATTCTTTTTTTGTACATTTATATCCATACATAATTTTTCTAGTACAAAGAACACTAAGGATATAACAGTTTTACTAATTGAGGTAATACAATGAATAAAATTTTAACTAAAATTAGCTTCATAATTTTTATTATTCCTATGATTGTTTTAGTGAATAATTTTATTGTGGCTAATGCAGATGAAACGAGTGAAAATAATGTAAATGCAGTACATATCATTGATCCTAATGATAATAAAGTTATCACGACAATTATTCCACAACCATATCATTTAGAGCTCGATTTACCCTATTATAAAAGTCAGGTAGAACTAATCGTCAAAAAAATTGCAAAGGGCTCTGCTACAAAAAGTGGTTACTCTCAAAAAATGATATTAGATCGAATAGATCCAACAACAGGTAACATTATTAAAGGTAGACCAAAAATGATATTAGATGAAAAAGTGTTAGTCGGAAAAATAATGGAACTTTCCTTCACAGGAGGGAAAGTAAATCTACCCATTAAACTAACCAAAAGTGGATATGACGAAAAAGAGGCAGCCTCATTAAGTGAAGTCGTATTGGCTTCGTATACGACACGCTTTAACCCCAATCGGATAGGTAGAAGTAAAAATATAGAACTCTCAGCTTCCTCGATTAATAACGTCATTGTAGGAAGTGGTGACATTTTTTCATTTAACGATACTGTTGGACCACGTGATATTGCTGCAGGCTATCAAGAAGCTCCTGAGTTCTTACAAGGGAAGATTGTAGTTGGCATAGGGGGTGGGATTTGTCAGACTTCCTCAACACTTTTCAATGCAATTGATCAATTAGAGGTTAAAATATTGGAAAGACATAGACACACAAGGGATATTGGTTATGTACCAAAGGGTAGAGATGCCACAGTTTCCTTTGGTGGTTTAGATTTTTCCTTTCAAAATACCCTTGGAATCCCAGTATTGATCAAAGCCTATTACAGTATGTATGGCTCTATTACGGTCCAAATAAGAACATCCAAAGAAAATGAATATATGTTGAGAAACTTAGAAGATTGAATGATGACATGATTAATAAAATTTCTAGGAATTCTTGAAATTCTACAAAATAAAATTTAAAAAATAGGATTTTTTGACGACTTTTTCGAAAAATCCTATTTTTTAATTTATTAAAATATTTCTATAGACCTTCTATCACAAGTAAGTTCCCTATGCTATATTATTAACATATTCTGCAAATTTTCGACAAAATCTGCGCGAACACAGGGGGATTACATAATGGTAAAAAAATCTAAAGATAGAAAAAGAAAAAATAGTATTCGAACGCGATTAACTAGTTGGTTTCTAATAGTTTCGATTATACCCATCCTAATAGTCGCTTTTGTCATTCAAAAGATTAATAGTGACATTATCGTTGAAAAAGAAGAACTTTCCATGCAAAGTTATATAGACTCGAAAGCAAAATCAGTCGATCAATGGTTTAATGCACAGTTGTCTGAGATGGAAGTTGCTTCTAAAAGTGACATTGTAAAATCATTGGATGTAGAAAAAATTGTTCCATATTTACAAATGTTAGAAGAACGTTCAGATGTTTTTGAAACGATGTTTGCAATTAATACAAAAGGAACAGTTATTGCGCACTCCAAACCTGAAAGTATTGGATCAGACTATAGCGACCGAAATTATGTTCCAATTGCATTAGATGGTGTTTCTAATTATTCAGATGTACTTGTTTCGAAAGCAACCGGAAACCGAATCGTTGTTGCTGCTACTCCAATTGAAGATGAAAATGGTAAGATCATCGGAGTTCTCGCAGGATCTGCGAACTTTGAGATTTTAGTTGATTCTTTATTAACGGATGAGAGTAAAAGTGATCTTCAGTTAACATTAATAGATGGGCAAGGTACCATTCAAGTTTCAGCAAATGATGAGCTGATTGGGGTCAACGTAAATGAATCAGAAATGAATGAACAATTTGCAACGATTTTAAATAATAGTAATCAACAAAGTGGGATCTATCATGTTAAAGAAAAACAAGATAATTATTTAATAGCTTCCACACCTATAGCATCTGTCGGGTTTGGATTAAGTGTCCAAGTTCCTGAAAGTGTTATTCTTTCGGAAACGAATTCGATTCAATTTACAACTTATTTGATCATAGCAATTACAGCAATTTTAATTGTTATTATTTCATTTGTCGTCGTTCGTTCTATAACAAAACCTATTCTTACAGTAACAGACCGTATGAATGTGGTTGCAAGTGGTGATTTGTCGATTGAACCGTTAGCAATCAAGTCACGAGACGAATTAGGAGAGTTATCGAATAATTTTAATATAATGGTTGAAAACATAAAACATCTTGTTACTGAAATAAGAACAGCTTCAGAACAAGTTGCTAGTTCATCAGAACAATTAACAGCAAGTTCAGAAGAAACCGCTCAGTCAACAGAGCAAGTTTCAGCTTCAATTCAATCGATTGCTTCTAACACAGAATCACAGGCAAATATTACAGAAGATACTAAACAAGTAGTAACTGAAATTTCACAAGGGATTGCAAGAATATCTTCTAACATTCAAGAAACAAATTCGATAGCTGAAGAAGCTGTAATTGCTGCAAAAAACGGTTCACTAGTAATTGATAACTCTATTAACCAGATGAAATTCGTAGACGAAAAAACATCTAAAGCATCGAATACAATTCATGCGTTAGGGAAGAAATCAACTGAAATCGGTGATATCATTTCAGTCATTACAAACATTGCAGATCAAACAAACTTATTAGCTTTAAATGCTGCTATTGAAGCAGCACGTGCAGGAGAGTATGGTAAGGGATTTGCTGTCGTAGCTGAAGAAGTAAGAAAGCTTGCAGAACAATCTAGCCAAGCTTCTGGCCAAATTAGAGAATTGATTAATGAAATCCAATCTGAAATAGATGCTTCAATCAATGCTATCAATGAAGGAAGCTTTGCAGTAAATGATGGAAAAGCATTCGTTGAAAAGGCAGGCATTGAATTTGAAAAAATTGCTAATGCCATTAGCAATGTATCCATTCAAACTCATAATATATTAGAAGAAAGCAAGAAAATCAATGATCATTCCATTAAAATGGTTGATGATATGTCCTACATCACCAATATCACAAATGAAGCAAAACGTAATACTCAAGAAATTGCTTATGCTTCTGCAGAACAAATAGGAACAATGGAAGAAATCGCAGCATCTGCAAATACATTAGCATTAATGGCAGACGAACTAAAACAAGCCGCGCAAGCTTTCAAACTATAGTTAAATGGCAGCCTAAATTCCTATTAAATTATTTGAAATAGAATTCAGTGTAGGAAATAAATTCATATACACCTTTTCGACTATAACAAACCAAGTAATAATTGGTTTGTTATAGTTTTTTTATTACAACAAAAGTTAGTGAACTTGGATGATCTTTCTATATAATAGAAAAAAAGGGGGAAATGGTTGACATGAAGCAATTATGGTATGGTGGAAAAATTTACACTATGGAAAAAGAAAATGAAACAGTAGAATCCGTCCTAGTTCAAGACGATAAGATAATTGCTGTTGGAGATATACAAGAGCTTGAAAGCCAAGCTGATGAAAAAGTGAATTTACATGGTGCTACAATGTACCCTGGTTTTGTAGATAGCCATCTTCATATCATTTGGCATGGAGAAAAGCTTATACGTTTAGATTTATCAAAAGCAACCTCTTGTGAGGAAATGCTTGAAATGGTGAAAGAGGCAGCCAAGCGAACACCTTGTGACCAATGGCTTTTCGGCGAAGGTTGGAATGAAAACAACTTCCCAGATCGTAGAATACCAACCATTCAAGAATTAGATGCAATCAGGAAAGAACCGATTGTTTTAAATAGAGTTTGTCTACACCAATCACTAGTGAACAGTAGTGCTTTAGAGCATGCGGGTATTACAGAACAAACTGAAGATCCATTTGGCGGTAAAATTGGTAAAGACCAAATTGGTAAACTAAATGGAAGACTTTTTGAAAAGGCAAAGGAATTGTTAGATACATCTATTCCAAAAGAGGGAGAAGCCTATATTGATTATTTGGAAAATGCTATGGACCTAGCCATTCAAGATATGCACTCAAAAGGCTTAACCGGAGGGCACTCTGAGGATATGAGTTATTTCGGCCATTATACAAATCCTTTAACTGCATATCGTCGTGTTATCGGAAAGAAACGTCACTTCCGCGCAAATTTATTACGTCATGTGAAGGTGTTCGAGGAAATGATGAATGATGGTGTTGTTTTCGACGAGCCATTTATCGAACCTGGTGCAATGAAAATGTTTGCTGATGGGGCATTAGGCGGTTCGACTGCTGCATTGTCAGAACCGTATTCAGATAACCAAAATAATAAAGGGATGTTTAGTTATACAGATCAGCAACTAGAAGATTTTGTTCAACTTGCGCGGAAATATCAGTCGGCTGTTGCAATACATACAATTGGAGATGCTGCAGCAGAACAAATGATCCAAGCAATAGAAAAGTATCCAGTACCAGAAGGACAAAGAGACCGTCTCATTCATGCATGTGTACTAAGAGAAGATTTAGTAAATCGTTTAAAGAAGCTTCCAGTAATACTAGATATACAACCCGCTTTCGTTACCTCTGATTTTCCATGGGTAATGGAACGTCTAGGAGAAAAAAGATTAGAATGGGCATATGCATGGCGTAAACTAATGGACAACGGTTTAATCTGTGCAAATGGAACTGATACCCCAATTGAAGATGTAGACCCTATTAAAACGATCTATGCTGCTGTCGAACGTAAAAAACCAGGTGAAGATCATGAAGGTTATTTACCAAGCGAAAAATTAACTCGATTTGAAGCTGTGCAACTATATACTTTTGGAAGTGCAAAAGCTATTTGTAAAGAGGATGAAAGAGGTCTCATTAAACCAGGATATGACGCTGATTTCACTATTGTTGATCGGGATTTATTTGACGGTACATCAGAAGATATGTTAAACGCTAAGGTCGTCAAAACAGTAGTTGCAGGTAATGTTGTCTATAGTAACGAGTAAATAATAAGAGCCCTGAGAAGTCACCATACTTCCTAGGGCTCTCTTAACATTTCATTCAATTATTAAAATGTATAGCTCACTCCACATAACTTCTCTGAAATTTCCCATAGATTGTGAGCAACATTTTCATCATATAGTTGATTTAACGTTTGTAGCTCTGTCGGTGAATGCTTTTTATTCCTAGAAAGACCAATCATTTCTCCTCCAGATAAGGTGCTATTTGTTGCTGCAAACAAGATAGGTAACGAACCGACATTTTTCCCAACATTGTGGTCATCTTCTGGCTTTTTCCTAGCTAAAATTTTTGGTACTCTTCGTACATTGATACTTTTCTTTTTTGATTCTTCGTTATTATTTTCCGTAAACTCCTGGCAACAAATACTTAATGTTTGGATATTATGCTTCTTGAACTTTTCATCAAGATGTTTTGCAAATAGCATATTTGCAAGCTTACTTTGTGTGTAAAATTTATCACCTTTATATTGCTTTGAACCTTGGAAATGGCCAAATGATAACTTCGTTTTATTTGAAAATTTATTGCCCAATGTGATCACTCTAGAGTTCGGTGTCTTTTTAAGCAAATCGAGTAAAAGGCCAGTTAATGCAAAATGACCAAGATAATTTACACCAAATTGCGATTCAAAACCATCTTTTGTCGTGCGTAAAATTGGTGATTGAATAGTTTCATTTAATATTAATACAGAAAGATTTGTGAATCGGTTCTTAAATGTTTTAGCAAATTCATGAATGGAAGGGAGTTCATTTAAATCTAAGTACATGACTTCAACTTTTGCATTTGGAATCTTTGTTAAAATCCTTTCTTTCACGGATGATCCTTTATGTAAATCTGAAACTGCTAAAATAACCGTTGCCTCTTTTTCAGCAAATGCTATCGCTGTATCAAAACCAACCCCTTTATAAACACCTGTAATAATTACATTCTTACCGGATTGTTGTTGGATGTCATCTTTAGTCCAAGCCAATCTATGCACTCCTTTTCATCTGTAGTTAAACTTAATCGCTACAATTAACAAACATCTTTCTCACTTAAACTATATGCGTCGAAAAGCGAAGAATTATAGAAAAACCAATTTTTTTGTAAAATTGCTAAGTAAATTGTTGTAAAACCGCGATTTTAAGAAACAATCACGTTATTAAAGTTACAGATTTTGAAATGCTGTCTCCTAAATTCATGAAGAAAGTTTCGCTTTATGTAATCATTTTAAATTCGTGATAAAATACAGATGGATAAAAAATCTCTTTATATTAGTAGCTTTATTGAAAGGGTGTTTTTATGTTAAGTACCAATAGTTTTCATGAAATGCTTGTTAGCCAAGCGCGAAATATTTTAACAACGATGAAGGACTTAAAATGGGTTGCAGGTAAAAAGGGGAAGGATCGTGGTGCATTAATTACACGATTTACAGCCAATGCGCATTCATTCAACGTATATACCTATTCAAATGAAGATGTAAAACAAAGTTCAGAAGTTCAAACATTTAAAGAAAAAATCGGATTGTTCTCTAAAGAGTTTAATGCTGCTCGATTTGATTTAGATGGTGAAGTCGATGAAGATCGTGTACAAGATTTATATGAAGAAGTATTAACCGCTTATAATGAAATGGTAATTGCACTAGGTTATGATAAAGAAATTGTAAATCCAAAACGATTCTAAATAAAACAATGAAAAGGGGTTGCCTAGTATTTAGACAACCCTTTAATGATGATTTTCTATTCAGCTATTTTATATTCATAGGCAATTTCATCAATTTTTTTATTCACTACGACGTGTAAGTCATGTTGATTGAAAAACCATTCATCGTCTTTTTCAATATAAAAATGGACACCATTAACGATTGATTCTACTCCGATATCATGTGGCGTTTCACGATTCATTCCAAGTGAGAATCCTTCATGAAATGGTGATGACCCACCATATCTTGCGTAAAAACGTATAAAATCTCCAGGCTCGACTTCCATTTCTTTTTTAAACCAATTAAATGCTTCGTCTGTAACAACTATATTCATCTAGTCCATTCCTTTCAAGAGAGAACTAAATCCATTTAACTTTCGGTTCAGTACCTTCTCTTATACGTTTAATATTAGCGCGGTGACGATAGAAAATAAACGTTGCTAATATCAATACTACTATAAATAATGCATAATCTCCTGTTACAATCCAGTAAACAGAACTATATATAAGTCCTATTACTGCAGCTACCATTGAAGATAAGCTCACCATTTTTGTTACTTTTAACGAAATTAAGAAACCGACAATTAACACAATAAAGAATGGCCATGTATATCCTAATAATACACCACCAGAAGTGGCAACAGCTTTTCCACCTCGGAATCCTGCAAAAATCGGGAACATATGTCCGATAACAGCAATTCCTCCTAGGATTAATGGATGAATCGTTGAATCTGAAAAATATGGGATTAGTGGCAATTGTACAGCAGCTGTTCCTTTTAAAATATCAATTAAAGTAACAATAATACCTGCTTTTTTACCTAAAACACGAAATGAATTTGTACCACCTAAATTTCCACTACCATGTTCTCTTATATCTTTTTTATAAAAAATCTTTCCTATCCATAAACCGGATGGGATTGACCCTAGTAAATAAGCACAAATTATAATAATTGCAGTAACCATAGTTATTTCCTCTCATGATTTATTTATTAGTTGGTACTAGTATGTAGCAATAACTATTTTACACTTTTTTTTTCACCTAAGGAAGTGCATTTACATAGATTTATTAACTTAATATTATAGACACTTATCTCTTAACAATTAATGAATGAACTAGGAGGTAAAAGTTAAAATTATCTTTGAATGTAGTATAGAATCATTAAGTAAAATCTTATTATTATTTATTGCAATTCTCGTGAAGGAAATATTGATTATTTAACAGAATTTCTTTATATCCAATATTCATGTTTACTATTTTGTATTATCCGTTACAATTAAAGCTTAGAATAAAGTTCTGTTTGTGCATTATAATTAATATTTGCTACAATTATAATTGCTCTTACATACTAATTATTGACAGTGAATTTAAAAGTCAATACGATTATATAGAACGGATGTTTGTTTTTGGAGGGGATTTGATTTGGCAGTTAATCAGCCAGGAATCGCATATGATGACGATGCAATACAAGTACTAGAAGGTTTAGAAGCTGTTCGTAAAAGACCAGGGATGTATATTGGATCTACAGATAGCCGAGGCCTTCATCACCTAGTTTATGAAATAGTAGATAATGCGGTGGATGAAGCTCTTGCTGGATTTGGATCACATATCATCGTTAAAATTCATGAAAACAATTCAATTAGTGTTCGTGACTATGGTCGCGGTATGCCAACAGGTATGCATAAACTTGGAAAACCAACTCCTGAAATTATCTTTACCATCCTTCATGCAGGAGGTAAATTTGGACAAGGTGGCTATAAAACAAGTGGTGGTTTACACGGTGTTGGTTCTTCTGTTGTAAACGCTTTATCGGAATTTTTAGAAGTAACCATTTATCGTGACGGACAAATTTTCCGTCAACGTTTTGAAAATGGAGGAAAACCTGTTACAACGCTTGAAGTAATTGGTACAACAAAAGAGACAGGAACACTTGTTCACTTTCTTCCAGATCATACAATCTTTTCTGCAACAAAATATAATTACGAAGTGCTTGCAGAAAGATTACGTGAATCTGCTTTCTTGTTAAAAGGGTTAAAAATTGAAATTATTGACGAACGTGGTGAAGGTCAACATGAAGTTTTCCATTATGAAAACGGAATTGAAGCCTTTGTTCAATATTTAAATGAAGAAAAAGATGTATTACACCCAGTGAAATATGTTGAAGGGGCAAAAGAAGAAATTGAAGTTGAATTCGCCTTTCAATTTAATGATGGTTATACGGAAACGATTTTATCTTTCGTTAACAATGTTCGTACCCGAGATGGTGGTACCCATGAAACAGGGGCAAAATCAGCTTTAACTCGTGTCTTTAATGAATACGCACGTAGAACAGGTCTACTTAAAGAAAAAGATAAAAACTTAGAAGGTTCAGATATTCGCGAAGGTTTATCAGCTGTTGTTTCTGTACGTATACCAGAAAGCTTACTGCAATTTGAAGGTCAAACAAAAAGTAAGTTAGGAACTACTGAAGCACGTTCTGCAGTTGAATCTGTAGTTTCTGAACAACTTCTTTACGTATTAGAAGAAAATGCAGAACTGTCTTCTTCTCTTGTTCGTAAAGCGATTCGTGCACAACAAGCGAGGGAAGCAGCTAGAAAAGCACGAGAAGATGCTCGAAATGGTAAGAAAAAGAAAGCGAGTACGTTGTTATCAGGTAAACTAACACCTGCACAATCACGTAATGCAGCTAAAAATGAGTTATATCTGGTGGAAGGTGACTCCGCTGGTGGTTCTGCTAAGCAAGGGCGTGATCGTACGTTCCAAGCAATTTTACCATTGCGCGGTAAAGTTATTAATACAGAAAAAGCAAAGCTTTCTGATATTATGAAAAACGAAGAAATTGCAACAATAATCCATACAATTGGCGCAGGTGTTGGACCAGACTTTGCAATTGAAGATGCAGCTTATGATAAAATCATCATTATGACCGATGCCGATACAGATGGTGCACATATTCAAGTTTTATTACTAACATTCTTCTACAAATATATGCGACCATTAATTGACGCGGGCAAAGTATATATAGCTATGCCACCACTCTACAAAATCTCTAAAGGTTTCGGTAAAAAAGAAGTTGTAGAGTATGCATGGACAGAAAAAGAATTACAATCAGCCATCAAAAAAGTTGGAAAAGGTTATATACTTCAACGCTATAAAGGTCTCGGTGAGATGAATGCTGACCAATTATGGGATACTACAATGAACCCTGAAACAAGAACACTTATTCGCGTTACGATTGAAGACGGAGCAAGAGCAGAACGTCGAGTAACAACATTAATGGGTGATAAAGTAGAGCCACGTCGAAAATGGATCGAGGCAAATGTTGATTTTGGTATGGAAGAAGAAACAACTACATTGGTAAGTGACTTCATCCATCATGAGGAGGGAAATGAAGTATGACCACTGCCGAACGATTTCAAGAATTACCTTTAGAAGAAGTGATGGGCGATCGCTTTGGTCGTTACAGTAAATATATTATTCAAGATCGTGCCATTCCCGATGCGAGAGACGGTCTAAAACCAGTTCAACGTCGTATTCTTTATGCAATGTTTGAAGCTGGAAATACAAATGATAAACCATTTAGAAAATCAGCTAAAACAGTTGGACATGTTATTGGTAATTTCCATCCACATGGAGATTCCTCTGTATATGATGCGATGGTTCGTCTAAGTCAAGATTGGAAAGCTCGCCATATGTTAATAGAAATGCACGGTAACAATGGTTCAGTTGATGGTGACCCGCCAGCAGCAATGCGTTATACAGAAGCTAGACTATCTGCAATTGCAGCTGAAATGTTACGTGATATTACGAAAAGAACGGTTGAATTTGTACCGAACTTTGATGATCAAGACATGGAACCGACTGTTTTACCTGCGCGTTTCCCAAATCTATTAGTGAATGGAGCAACTGGTATATCAGCTGGTTATGCAACAGATATACCGCCTCATAATTTAGCTGAAGCTATTGATGCGGCATTAATGCGCTTAGAGAATCCTAACTGTACGATTGACGACTTAATGACCGTTATTAAAGGCCCTGACTTCCCAACAGGCGGAATCATCCAAGGATTAGATGGTATTAGAAAAGCATACGAAACAGGAAAAGGTAAAATCATTGTTCGATCTAAAGCAATTATCGAGCCTATTAAAGGTGGAAAAGAACAAATCGTCATTACTGAACTTCCCTATGATGTAAATAAAGCACATCTAGTAAAGAAAATTGACGAAATGCGTGTAGATAAAAAGCTAGAGGGCATTGCAGATATTCGTGATGAGTCCGACAGAACAGGGTTACGAATCGTTGTTGAACTGAAGAAAGATGTGGATGGGCAAGGTATTCTTAATTACTTATATAAAAATAGTGAACTACAAATCAATTACAACTTTAATATGATTGCGATCCATAATCGCCGTCCTACAATGATGACTTTACCTTTAATGTTAGATGCTTATATCTCTCACCAAAAAGAAGTTGTCACGAAGCGATCTGAGTTTGATTTACAAAGAGCGAAAGATCGATTACATATTGTCGACGGTTTAATGAAGGCTCTATCGATTTTAGATGAAGTTATTAAAACGATCCGTGCTTCTAAAGATAAAAGAGATGCAAAAGACAATTTAATCTCACAATTTGCTTTTACAGAAGTTCAAGCTGAAGCAATTGTAAGCTTACAATTATATCGTTTAACGAATACAGATATAACGGAACTACGTGCTGAAGAAGAACAATTGAAAAAAACAATTGCGGAGCTTACTGAAATTATTAATAACGAGAAAAAACTAAATAAAGTAATCAAAACAGAACTACTTGAAATTAAGAAGAAATTTTCAGAGCCTAGAAGATCGAATATTGAAGCTGAAATTGAGGAAATTAAAATCACGCTCGATGTATTAGTTCCTAGTGAAGATGTCGTTGTAACCGTTACGAAAGATGGTTATATAAAACGTACAAGTACACGTTCACATGCAGCTTCAAATGGTCAAGATTTTGCAATGAAAGAATCGGATTATTTATTATTCGAATCTACGATGAATACCCAGCATCATCTTTTATTATTTACAAACAAAGGGAATTACATCTACCAACCAGTGCACGAGCTTCCTGATATACGTTGGAAAGAATTAGGTCAACATATTTCAAGTATCGTTCCATTGGAAGATTCAGAAGAAATCATTAAAGTAATTGGTATTGAAGACATTAAACAGGAAAATGCGTTTATTTTAACTGCAACAAAACAAGGTCAGATAAAACGCTCCTTACTATCTGAATACGCTGTATCTAGGTACTCGAAGACCATTAAAACGATGAATATTAAATTCGATGATGAAATGATTCATGTATCACTCATTACATCTGAAAAAGAATTGTTATTAACTAGTTATCTAAGTTACTCAATTCGTTTTGATATAGAAGAGCTTCCTGTTACAGGCTTAAAAACAGGTGGAGTTAAAGGGATGAATCTAAAGGATAATGACCATTTAGTTTCAGTAAATGCGATTGATCCGAATAAAGAACAAGATTTACTTGTTATTACACAACGCGGAGCTGTTAAACGTATGAGTCTTTCTGAAATTGAAGTAAGTTCGCGTGCAAAACGGGGAGTTGTCATTCTAAAAGAACTAAAAGCAAATCCACACCGAATATTTGATGTTATCGCTGTGGAATCTGATGATGTAATAAGCATTACGACTAAAAATCAAGTTGTGGAAACATTAAATGTTTCTAGCTTCTCAAAATCAGATCGCTATTCAAATGGATCGTTAAAGATCGATGTTGCAAACGACGGAGAAATTCTGTTAGTTAAAGTTTTACCAAAAGAAATTCAATAATAATTCGTATGCGGGACTTATGTGATTTACTTAAGTCCCGTTGAATTTTGTCAAATTATGTTGATATATATTACCAATCGTACTAACATAGAATCATTCGGTAAATAACTGGGGGAAATATTGAATGATATTAAATGATCGCAGCAAAGGGATACTTTTAGTTTTAATGGCTGCAATATTCTGGGGAATATCTGGTACGGTATCACAATACTTATTTCAGACATTACATTTTAATACAGAATGGTTAACTACTGTTCGATTATTAACTGCAGGTTTGTTATTAATTTTACTAGCTTATAAAAAAGAAGGCAGCCGTATTTTTGATATATGGCGTCAGAAAGCAGATATATTCAGAATCCTTGTTTTTGGTGCTTTAGGAATGATTGGTGCTCAATATACATACCTTGCAACAATTACTTTTTCAAATGCTGCAACAGCAACTGTACTTCAATATTTAGGGCCGGCTCTTGTAACAAGCTATTTCATTCTGTTAGCAAAGCGTTGGCCAACTGTTAAAGAATTAACAGCAGTAATGTTTGCGCTACTTGGAACTTTCTTACTTGTGACACATGGAAATATTAATAGTTTAGCCATCTCCAAAGAAGGGCTTTTTTGGGGTATTGTATCAGCTTTTGGATTAGCTTTTTACACGATACAACCGATTCAACTGTTGAAAAGATGGGGTTCTTTAATAGTCGTTGGATGGGGAATGATTGTTGGTGGTATTGTATTTAGTTTTATTCATCCACCTTGGTTGTTCGAGGGCGAATGGTATTTCTCGACAAATTTCGCGTTTTTATTCGTAGTCGTATGTGGTACTGTTATAGCATTTTATAGTTATTTACATAGTTTAAAATATTTATCAGCTTCTGAAACGAGTTTACTAGCCTGTGCGGAACCTTTATCAGCAGCTCTAACAGCTGTACTATTCCTTGGTGTTTCCTTTGGATGGATCGATTGGCTTGGTACTCTATGTATTTTAGCTACGATTGTCATTTTAACGAAAAAGAAAGAAGTATCGAAATCATCATAGCGTGATCGATACTTCCTAAATGTTTGATTCATTGATTCTCTTTTGGTTTTAGTCTTTCTCACATGTGTTGAAAAACAAACACTGTTTCTAGATTTAGTAACATCCTTGCCTTGAGCTTGGAGTAATTTATCTCGCTTCTTTTTTGCGCTAGATTTACTCATGAATAAGCACCTCCATAATGTATTGTATATGAATATAATCGATAACTGGAAAAAAGGGAAGGGGAATATTGAAAAAATCCTTGAGTATTGAACTCAAGGATTTTTTATTATTAATTAGTGAGAAACATCATGTACTGAAATACCTGTTTGAGCTTTAACTTCAACTTCACGGTATTTCTTAGCATCCACTTCTTTAGAAAGTAATGTTCCAATGAATCCACCTAAGAAACCAAGTGGAACTGAAACGATTGCTGGGTTTGTTAAGAATACAAGTGGATCACCAACAAAGATTGCTTTACCAGCAACTGGATTCCAAACGTTTGGAGAAACAGCAACAAGGATTAATGCAGAGATTAAACCTGTTAACATAGCTGTTACTGCACCAGCTGTATTGAAACGCTTCCAATAAATTGTGTAGATAATTACTGGTAGGTTTGAAGAAGCAGCGATACAGAATGCTAATGATACTAAGAACGCAACGTTTAATGTTTGAGCTCCTAAAGCTAAAACGATTGAAACTACAGAGATAATTAGTGAACCGATACGAGCAGCTTTAACTGCTTCTTTTTCAGTAATTTTACCTTTTTTAATAATTTGTCCATAAATATCATGAGATAATGCAGAAGCACCTGAAAGTACTAAACCTGCAACTACTGCTAAAATTGTTGCGAATGCAACCGCACAAACGAATGAGAATAATACGTCTCCACCTAAAGCTTGTGCAAGAAGTGGGGCAGCCATGTTACCAGCAGCATTTGCTTCAACAATTACATCTGCTCCTACGAAAGCAGCAGCACCAAATCCTAAGAAAATTGTTAATACATAGAATAATCCTACGATCCAAGTAGCCCAGATTACAGAAGAACGAGCTGTTTTCGCGTCTTTAACTGTGAAGAAACGCATTAAGATATGTGGAAGACCAGCAGTACCTAATACTAACGCGATTAACATTGAAATAGTGTCAATTCCATTTGTATATTTTAATCCTGGATTTAAGTAAGCTTCTCCAGCTGGAGTAGCAGTTTTCATATGTTCGAACATTGTTAAAATGTTGAAGTTAAATTTAGATAATACTAAGAATGAAATAATTACTGTACCTAACATAAGTAAACAAGCTTTAATAATTTGTACCCAAGATGTAGCAGTCATACCACCGAATAGTACGTAGATCGTCATCATTACGCCTACTAGTAAAACTGCAATCCAATAATCGATACCTAATAATAATTGAATAAGTGCACCTGCACCAACTAACTGTGCAATCATATAGAATAATACAATAACGATTGAACTTAAAGCAGCTGTACCACGAACTTTTGCTGTATTAAAACGAGCAGTAATCATATCTGCCAAAGTGAATTTTCCAAGGTTACGTAATGGTTCAGCAACAATGTATAAAACCACTAAGTAAGCTACTAAGTAACCAAGAGAGAAGTAGAATCCATCGAAACCTGTTAACGCTACAGCACCTGCAATACCTAAGAATGAAGCAGCAGATAAATAGTCACCAGAGATGGCTAAACCGTTTTGCCAACCTTTTAAACCTCCACCAGCAGTGTAGAAGTCACTAGCAGTACTAGTTCTTTTTGAAGCCCACCATGTAATAACTAATGTTAAACCTACAATTGCTAAGAACATGGTGATAACGATAGGACTTACATTATTCATTTGCTAGCACCTCCACCATATTCATCAATAACTTCTTTTGCTTCTTTATCGAACTTACTAGCTCTCGATACATAGAAATGTGCAAAACCCCAAGTCATAATGAACAATCCAGCTGAGTAGATCCACACCCAAGTTACATCACCAATTGCCTTTTGGTGTAGGATGTTTGTGTAAGAAGTTAGAATCGGTAGTAGCATATATACTGTTAGGAATATTGCCGTTAACGTCCATAAGAATTTATTTTTCTTCTTCGTTAACTTTTTAAACGATTCCAATTCGGCAATTTTGTCATAATCAATCGCTTTTTGATTAGCTGCCATGAACATACCCCCATTTTTTGATTATTTTTGCTGCTTTATGTTTGTAAAATTCTAGATTTAGACTTTACAATTTACATTCTATTAATTTGTTCACAAAATTGCAATAGTTTTCAAAAAAATAAATTTAAAAAATATTTTCAAAAATATGTTTTTAAGAGAATTATAGCGAATAAACGATAAAATATAATCATTTGTATGAACAAACGCTGTGATAGTCGGGTGTATGAGGTAGAAAAATGGAGCAGTTTTAAGTATTGACAATAATATTAATTTACATAAAAAGTAATATTTATTATAGAATTTATTTTATTGGAATTGTAATTGATTCTAATTGAATAGTATCTTGTTATAGAATTAATTCAAAATTTTAGACTTAAAGATTATTAGATATAGAGTTAAAACAACTCGTGAATATAAATACTGAATAAAATATCAAATACAATCGAAATTTGCTGACGAAAGGAATTTGGAATCAGGATCGTATAGATAAATTTTACACAGAAGCTGAAATGGTATTCTGATCCAAAATTTCGGATTCTGTCTCAATATTATAAGCATTCTTTATTGTTGAGATATAACTATTGATAATTTATGTTACGTCCGTGTCCCAATTTGTAAATTTAAAATTGAAGGATCACCTTTCAATTCTATACCGATGATCCGCTTTTTTTACTTTATCAATTTGTATATATGAAATACTTGCTTCAATTACATCATTTAAATTTAGTTTATTATCCTTTGCGAAATTGCGTAGTTTTTCAATAATTTCTTTATCGCAAGTTGTTCTGAATTCCACTCGATCTTTTGGACGTTTCTTTTTATCATAAAATATATCTTTTTCTTTTAAAATATATTCAAATCCAGATTCAAGTAAATATCCAATATGTGTATTGTGTTCGTTTGCCATTATGTTTAATTCATCTATCATAGCTTTACTGATTCTTGTTTTATATCTAACTCTTGTATCGTCTTTTGTGTGAATTAACTTTCCATTATGCAATTTCCACATCATATTTCATCTCCTGATCTTTAATCCATTTGCTAAGCCTTGTTCTTTTAGTTTCGATAAAATTTTCACCGCAATTTTGATATATAATGTTAGCTAATTTAATTAAGTCGTTTTTACCTTTTACCCATACTCGGTAAATCTCTTTATTTGAAAGTGTTGTTTGAGTTGATATTTCATTCCTTAGACCCCAGTTTTCAAACACTTTTTGTAGCCCAGCTGCAAAATCAGCACTAGCAGTTGTGATATTCATAACATAGCCACGATCTTGAATCCAGCCATCTCCATCTATCACCCCTCTAATAAATGAAGGTAAATACTCTTCTGGAACTGATGGAAATTCTAAAGTTAATGATTTATTTTTTGTTATACCCATGGCCTCTAAGTCTTTCTTAATTTCACGAGAATTGATCAATAATGAAGGTGTCGATTTTGTTTTATACGTTGAAGAAATTACATAATCAGCCTCCATATACTTTGCTATTAATTTTAATATTCTTTCGTCTTTTTGAGCAAACGTAATTGAATGTACAGATTTATTAATAGTACCATCTGTTACAAACAAACCTAATACCCAAGCCATTTCATAGGACCAAACTTTGAAAAAGTCTTCATTCACTTTATGTTTTCTTGGTTGACCTGAGGAACGAATTGCGTCTATGCCATGTTTTTTCCTTATATAGCTAACTCCTGATGGTGTGATCCCAACCTTATCAGCTATCTCTTTAACAGATATGCCACTTAAATACATTTCAATTATTTCTTCGTCACTATAGTCCTTATTTCTTCTAACCATATACAACCACTCCATTTCAATAATCATTACAGATATGGATATAATTATAGGTTAATCACATTATAAGAACATTTGTTCTGTTAATCAAATATTTTTCCTTATATTAAAATCTCCAACCATAACATTCGACAAGTGTTCGCAAATTTATGCATTTTATTACATTAATATTATCAATTTGTCAACCGCATTTACAAATTATTCGATATTAACCATTATTATTTCAACGCTTAAAGTTTATTTTGAATTCAGCGAGTATAGGTTTTATGTATTAATACTCAAGAAGTTAAAAAAGCATTAATCCCAACTGATTAATGCCGCGCAACTTCTATAAACATGATCACCCTATTCATTTTCGAATTCCTTGTATGATTCTCTAAATACTTGTAATTTCCGCGCAAAACTCTTATCATCGAGTTCATGATTTGATATTTCCTTAAACGATTGTTTTATAGGAATTCCCATGTAATATTCTATAATCTTCTGATCAGGTTTTTCTAAATTCATTTTCAAAAATGCATCCTGTGTTGCTAAAATACTACATTGTTTAGAATCAGCCAAAGTTCCATCAAAATCAAAAATATAGTTTTCGATATCTTCTCAATCCTCTAACTTATTGCATCTCATAAATATTGTTTTAAGCTTTCATCTCTAATAAAATATGTCCCCAAAATAAAAACCATTGTTACGAAAATTATCTTCTAACAATGGTTTTACATTTAATTGAGACTTTTAAATTTATACACAGCACACTATTAATCCGTGTAATAAAACACTTATCACTTCCCTAACGAAAATCCATCAAATAACTTCCCGCCATAAGGTTCTAATATATGATCAGCTAATTGAAGAATTTGCGTTTTGTCATCCGTTCTATAAAACAATTCAAACGATTCGACAAATTGATTGGCGAAATCTTCATTGTATTCTCTTAAAGCACGATAAACCCACTTTGAAGCTCCAATCCATCTACGGTTTGTTCTTAAAACAAATTCGCTTAGTAATTCAGCGAGTGTATTCGCTATGAATATCCCCTCTGATCTATTTGAACAGCATTTAAAATCATCTAATGCATCTGTTATAAAATACCGTTTAACATTAATCGTTTCTTCTGACCATTCTTTTGGTCCCAGCTCTAATAGATTGGTAGCTTCCTTTTTAATCGAATCTACTATCCCTTCGTCTCTCAAGACTAAACCTTCTGAAACCATCCGCGGTAATGATGGTCTGGCTCTCTCGATATCCAATTCAAAAAAATGTCTATAGGAAGATAAATTATGTACAAACACCTCAATCGGCCAACCGCAATAGATCAATGACTCCCTATATGATGACGTGATGTCAATATCAAAAACAACAATATCAAGATCAGATGTTTCTGTTGCTTCTCCGCGCACAACACTACCCGCTAATAATGCGCCATCGCAATTTGGAAAAAAGTCACTGATAAATTGATGTGCTGCTACGATCGGTGATATTTTATTAAATTTCTCCACCTAATCACCTCAAAAGTTAAATATGATTTTCTTTCCATTCATCCTCTAAAATGCTCATTTCCCATTGGCTCCAATATACATCACCAAATTTGCTTGAATCTCTTAATAAACCTTCTTTTTTAAATCCAACTTTTTCATAACATACAATGGCTGATTGATTAAAGTCATATACACCTAAGGTAACTCTATGTAAATGAAGTTCATCAAACGCAATTTTTAGGACTTCCCGAATCATTTGTTCGCCTATTCCTTTTCCCCTTGCATTTGGATCCCCTACTAATACTTTTCCGATTCTTGCTGATTTGTTTCGTGTATCAATCCTTCCTAATGAGATGTGACCAATCACCGAACCACTCTCTTGATCTACCACTTTATAAACGAAAGTTTCAGCCTGAGCGTGATTAGTATGTTCAATATACTTTTCTAATTGAGATTCAGTCATTGGATACTCGAATGTTGGACCACTCCATTGAAGTAACAATTTAGGCGAATCAATCCACTCTATCAGTTGCTTAAAATCCTTCTGTTCAAAATATTGAAGTTCAATCATCTTTAATTACCCCCTTAAAATTACTACTATTGAATTCATTATAATCTTTATCACCTATAAATTGTAAAACAATTTAGAATTTAACAAGTAACAACTGAAGGAATCAAATTATCTCAAGACAAATTAGTTAATTTACTTTATCCTATTAGAGAATAGGAGAGTGTAATCATGGAAGCATTAATACATGGAATTGTACTTGCCTTTGGATTAATTTTACCTTTGGGTGTACAAAATGTTTTTATTTTCAATCAAGGTGCAACACATAAAAAGTTTTCAAACGCCATCCCTGCAGTTATTACAGCTGGGATTTGTGATACGATTCTAATTTCAATCGCCGTCGCAGGAGTTTCTATTATCCTCTTAAGTTTTGGTTGGCTTCATACTTTTATGTATTTAGTAGGTTTTCTCTTTTTACTTTATATGGGGTTCCTCATGTGGAAAGAAACACCTCAATTACAAAACGAACAACAATCCACACCTTTTACAGCAAAAAAACAGATTTTATTTGCCACATCCGTTTCCCTATTAAATCCACATGCGATCTTAGATACAATCGGGGTTATAGGAACTAGCTCTTTAGTATATTCAGGAATTGAAAAATGGATTTTCACATTATCTTGTATTGCGGTATCTTGGATATGGTTCTTTTCACTAGCTATAGCTGGTAGAAAGGTCGGACAACTTGATACGAATGGCAATCTATTAAAACGGATGAACCAACTTTCGGCTATTATTATATGGATCATGGCAATATACATGTTGTATCAGTTAATACTTTCAATTTAAAAATATAAAGAACACAGGAATATAAACCTGTGTTCTTAAATCAATTTCTATTTGTGCATGATTATTTTCTAGCAACGATTGTCATTGCCTTTTTCACAATTTCAAGCTCCTGTTTTAATCGGATATATTCCTCATGTAGAGCTGCATTTGCTGAAGATGTTAGCTCAGCAGTATCTTTTAAATAAAACATAGAGTATAAATCACCTAAAGTAACATTTCCAAAACTAAAGTCTGTATATTTATTATCAGTTAAAAATACGACCATTTGCGTTAATTCTTCCACTGAAAAACTACTAACGTCAATTAAAGTAATATCATTTGGTAAAGGTAACACATTAATTCCAGGGAATTGATTCAATAACATTTCATTCGCTATATTTGATAGCCCTTTTACACGCACTGTGGAAATATCACTTTTCCCAACACCATTTGAAACTGTCGCAGCATTTACTAAACTTCCTTCTTTGAATAGAAAAACACGATCAGAAATCTGCTCTAAATTATCAAGTAAGTGGGAAGCAATAATAATAATCTTCCCTTCTTCTCTCTTTTTTAATAGAATGTTAGAAATGATATTTACATTATTTGGGTCTAATCCATTCATCACTTCATCCATTAACATAATCGGAGTATTTGATACAATTTGCATTGCAAAGCAAAGTCGCTGTCTCATACCTAATGAATAAGTGCCCGTTTTCTTTTTCACATAAGACTCCATACCAAGAGCTTTAATTGTTTTATCAATTAAATCAGAATCACTATTCCACATAGAACAATAAACATTTAAATGTTCGATTCCAGTTAGATGATTATATAAGTCACTTTGATCAGGCATCATTGAAATAATCTCATGAATTTTCACTTCATCTTTTTTTGTTTTATATTGTAATTTTTCATTTACGACTACTTTTCCACTATTTGGTTTCACGTAATTCATAATCACATTCATAAGGGTCGATTTCCCAGTACCATTCGGTGCAACTAGTCCTATAATTTCACCAGGATGAAATGTTTCATTGACATCTTTTAAGATTGTTCTACCACTAAATTGGACATTAATATTTCTTAGTTCTAACATAACTAACCTCCTCTTTTCCAGACTAGACTAATTTATATCGTTTAAATTTACTAATGACGAAAATAAGTAATATTAGGATACCTGTACTTATTCCTAATACATATACTCCCTTATCAAAAGTAAGTGCGCTAGAATTGTATATATAGTTTCGATAACCAGATAGGATTTGTCCTACTTGTACATAATTTGTTGGATAATTTTCAACTTCTTCAAAGAATCCAATTCCTCGTTTAAAGTAGAAAATTTCATTGAAAATAAAAATTGCCCCTACTACTAAGATAGCAAACTCATTTCTAATGATCATACTTGCCAATAACACTAAAGAAATAATTAAAGCAAACAATAAAGTTAGTAATATAAAGTTTTGTAATAAATACATTCCCATTGTCGTATTGAGAAATTCACCTTTTTTAAAATAGGATGGTTCCCCTACAAACGAATAAACTGCTACAGGTAACTGAAAATCTCCAAATCCATAACTTATACCTATGAATAATAATCCTATTGATATAGGTATGAAGGCACAGACGCTTCCTATTAGTGCTACAAAACCTTTAACCAATAGCTTCTTCCAATCAGAAATTGGAAACCCTGTTAATAAAGACGGATTCCATCGATCTTTTAAAACAATATCTACAGATAAAAATATACAACAAATCATCAAAATCATCGGTAAGTATGATTCGAATAAACGCTGTAAGGTCTGTAATGCTGTTCTTTCTTCAAATACATTTATTGAAAGTTTTGGTGTTCCTTCCGCATATCCAGCATATCGACTTGCTGAATATGAATATCCATAATACCCGTCCTCCATAGCATACAAATTACCATGGGTATAATAGCCAGGGCTATAGTAAAACATATTACCTTTATAAGTCATTTCATTCGAGTAAATGTACCATTTGGAAGTCACACTAGCATATTGTTTCAGTTTGTTTTCATTTAAAGCTTCTAATCGTTTTTTATCAAGTTCAATCCACTTCGGATATATAAATAAACCACTACTAGCCATTCCTTGAAAACGGTTCGGATCATTTAAAAATTTTAAAACAAAGGCCTCTCTTGATGTAAATCTAGCTTCTATTTCTTTTGCATCAACTTTTTCAATCGGTTTATATGATGGTGCTATGTTAAAAGCATAAAAACAAGCTAAAAATATTAATATTACATAGATTGCGATATTTTTTTTATTCTTTATAAATTGCGATAATTCAAATTTAAAATATGCCTTCATATTCTCACCCCTTATACTCTCTTTAACTTACCTGTGGATAAAAACACATTCGCTATTACAATTAAGATCACAATACTGATCCCAATGTATATAAGCCCATGGGTACTATTTAAGCCAACTGGATGAGCTAATTCAAGACTCTTTCCATCTAATAGATCTGTAAAATTAATATAGTTAAATGGATTAAATGGTATTAAACTAACCAATCTAGGAAAAAGCAATGGTAAGGCAAATAAGAACATTTCAACGAATAACGTTAAATACATATTTTTTAATAGTACATTTAAAATAATAGATAAAAGAATGACAAATATTGCAATAAAAATCATGTATAGTACTGAAATCCCAATATATTTTGTAATAGAGTAGATCTCATAGTTGCCATCAAATACCGCTACAGGATAGTTTGGATCTCCAAGTCCTCTAAAATAAATGAGAGGTAAACTACAGAGAAATATCTCTAAAATAAATACTAGAATAATAGACATAGTGGAAATACCTTTTGCAGCAACGTATTTGTCAAAAGATATTGGATAACCTTTAATTAATGACGTATGTTTAAAATCATCAATCATGATTCCACAAGTATAAAAGGCTACAAAAATAAACCAGACCGACCCTAATATACCAAATAAGAAAATAAGAAATTGATAGTATGTGAGATTATCTGTAAAAATAGGAATATCTAAAGATATTAATTTCTCATAAAAAATAGTTTCTAGTTTGTTTTCATTATAAGTTGGTAAAAATTCCGCTACATCACCATAATCTTCATCCTGAAAAGCCTTTTCCCTAGCATTTGATAAATCTATTGCCGAATCAGCAAATAAATCAGGTTTGTTTAAATTTGCTGCAATTCTTTGTAGTGCTATTAAACGCTGCTGTTCGTTAAGATTTTTATAAATTTCACTACTATCACCATTTGGACTAGCATCCATATCTGGATACTGACTTAAAGCTGAAAGTACATTTTGTTGCTCACTAGTTTTTTGAGCTGCTAAGTTACCAACATCCTCATTCTCCATATATAGAGCCAATCCAAAAATAAATAAGGCGATAAAAATAAAGGCAAAAATATTCTTTTTACTAGATTTTTCAATAACGAGATTGGTTTTTAACAACTTCCACATAGGCATCCTCCAACGTCACTAATTGCAATTTTTTTATTCAAAATCTATAACTCTAATAATTGAAGATTGACCATTTATATAATGGCTCTTTTAATCCTCCGCAAATCAAAATTACCTCAAAAATTAGTCGCACAATTTTGGATATAGTTTCATGTTTTTACAATTAATGTTTATATTTTGACTAATATTATTCAAGACAAATATTTAAAGTAGGTACTCTAAAGTTTAACGATATTTATATTACAAGAATCTCAACAATTATAATATTAAAAATCCCCATTTTAAAGTGAATTGTTACAAAAATTAGAATTTTCAATCATTATTATTTTGATATATTTGCATCTGAATAACATTTGCATACTACTTATTTTTCTTCCTATTAATAATTAACTTTGATATTTCTCACTTTTCATCACTTTTTCTGTTCATAAAGATAAAAATAATTTTTTTTATCACTACCCCCACAAAAAATATTCCATTTCGAATAATATAGTGTCCGAAAAAAATAGGACAAAAAATCTATCTATGAGGTGACTTACAATGAAGAAATTTAAGAAAACAACAGCAGCTTTATTAGTAGCTGGATTAACAGTGGCAGGTTCAAGCTATGCATGGGCAAATGAAGCAATCTTTAATTCAGAGGATGAAACTGCAGCTGATGTAACAACTGCAACTGAAATCGAACCAGTAGTTACATTAGTACCTTCTAATAACGAATCAGAAGAAACAACTATCGAAGATGAAACAACTTCTCCTGAATCGTTAGTAGAAGAAACAACTGAAGAGTCTACAAATGAAGACACAACTATCGAAGAATTTGAAGTTACAACAGAAGATCAAGATGAGGAAACGGAATCTGCAAAAGAAGTAACAAAAGATAACGAATTCCCTGAAATTCCAGAAGGCTATACTGCTGGCAACTTAGCTGCACTGAAACAAGCCTATGAAAATGCAGGTAGTGAAAATGCAAAACAAGCAATCTTAAAAAATGCTTTAAAAGCAATTGCTAAATTTGAAGCAAAATATGGTGAAACTAAAATTTCTACAGAAACAAAAGCTGAAATTCAAGTTAAACTAGAATTAATCGGAATTAAAAATCCTGGAGAAACAATTCAACCCGTACTACAAGAACAACCAAAAGTTGTTTCAGAAACAATTGTAAAAGCGGAGAACCAAACTTCTTCTAAAGAAACAGAAGTGCAACAAAACACTGATAAAAAATCTTTAAAAGCAGAACAAAACACGGAAGTGAAAGCTTTACAAGAAGAACATAAAGCAGAAATGAAAGCTTTGAAAGAAGAACACAAAGCTGAAAACAAGGCTTTAAAAGAAAAAAATAAAGAAGTTAAAAAGAATGGAAAAGATAAAGAATAACTTATCTTACATGATTTAATCTAAAAACTACTATTAACATCATTAATAAATAATTAAAAATAACTAACCAACTAACTACTATCTAATCTAACCAACTTTAATAAAAAATCCTTTTCATTTTCCTTCATTCCATATAAAATCAGAAGACTGGAAATGTGAGAACGGAGGTTACAAAATGTTTTTGTCTATTATACAAGGACTATTTAAATCAAAATTAAATATGAATGAACTTGCTATAGAGGCAAAAACAGGCAATGAGGAGGTTATGAATGACCTCCTTTTTGTGAGTATTCCTTTTATGAAAAAAACAGCTTCCTTTATTTGTAAACGTCCAATTGATGAGCACGATGAAGAATTCAGTGTGACAATTCTTGGTTTTCATGAAGCAATCATGAACTATAATCCGGAAGAAGATACATCATTTCAAACTTTTGCACACTTGATTATCAAAAGAAGATTGATTGACTTTATTCGAAAAGAGGCTTCTAAAAAAGAGGAATTATTAACACTTGAACCAATTGGTGAAGAATCCTCTGAACAACATTATTTATTTAATGAAAAATCAGTACATACATATCAAGAAAGTCAACGTGCTGCTTCAAGAAAAGAAGAACTTTCTTTATACAGTGGACTGTTAAAACAGTTCAATTTATCATTCGAGGATTTATCTAATTCTTCTCCTAAACATGCTGATGCTCGTAAAAACGCAATTCATATTGCTCAAATTGTGGCTGAGCATGAGGAGTTTTATGAATACTTGATGGCAAATAAAAAATTACCTATTAAAGAAATTGAATCTTTAGTTGAAGTATCTAGAAAAACGATTGAACGTAATCGGAAATATATCATCGCCGTCGTCTTATTATTAAACAGTGACTTTATGTATTTAAAAGACTATGTAAAAGGAGAAATCATATAATGCATACTTATAAAGGTATTCTTTGCAAAATTAACAAAAACTATATGATTTTCATGACTGCAGAAGGTGAATTTCTTCGCGGTCTTCCTTTGGTGTCGAACGTAGATATCGGCGATGAAGTAGAATTCCGTTTGTTGACTACCTCTTCCCTTTCCCAAAAGAAAAAGAAGAGTTTGATCGTTGGACCAGTACTTGTTGCAGCAGCATTACTTATATTCTTTTTCACTGCATTATTTCCAAATACAAACAGCGCCTATGCATATGTTCAAGTAGGTGAAGAACTGGAGTTAGGTGTTAATGAAGACGGTAAAGTTATTTCCGTAACTAACTTGAATGAAGAGAAGCCCATAAACATTGAAGAATTAAATGGCCTCCCTCTTAAGGAAGCTCTATTAAAAGCTGTTGAAGAAATCACACCCGATTACGAGGAAATTTCCATTACGACAAAATATACAAACCAAGAGCAAACTAAAGCGAAAGAAGATATAGAAAAAACGATTGAAACAGTGAAAAATGAAAAGCCTGTAAAGTCAAATGATTCCAAACAGAAGATCAAAAAGAATAACAACAATAACTCGAATAATAACTCAAAAAAACAAAACAATGATACAACCAAAGATAATAAGGGGAAGAAAAACGAAAACAACTCTTCTAATAAACAAAATAATTCTAACAAAAATGAAAATCAATCCAATTCCAATACTCAAAATGAAAAAGGTAATTCTAATTCTAACAATTCAAAAGAAAAGAAAAATGAAAATAATTCTTCTAATAAAGGAAATGGAAACAATGGCAACCCTAATTCCTCAAACAATGAAAAGAAAAAGAACAATAATGGGAATAACGGGAAAAACGATAATTAAAAAAATACAAAACTTTTTGCAATAATCAACGTCAATATATATAAATGCCTTAAGAGAGTACACTCTTAAGGCTATTTTTATAAATCAATCATTTTACAGTTTTTATGCATATAATGGTTACTCTTGTTTTCTTTTTATGAAAATTGTAGTTAAATATGTGTATTACCCATCTGCATTCTAAGTAGTGGAATAGACTCAATTTAATACGTACTTTTATTTTTGTTTTTAGAATACGATACTCATACGTATTTCCATCATCTCATTCAAGTAAAAGTTGACTATAATAACATTAAGTAAACTATTTATCGCCATTTTTCCATTGTTTAATTCTCTCTTTCTTTAAAACAATCAAACTTTTCACTACTGTTTTTTGCCAAAATGTATATAATAGTTTTAAGTGGAGGTTTCAAATGCTAAAAATTAAAAATATTGAATTTATTAAAGCGGTTTATGATGATTCGCTTTCACATAATATATTTTCCATCGCGAATATAGAATTTTCGAACTATCCCCCCATTAACGGTGCTCTTCTGTATTGGAGAAAAAATTACAATACTCAAACGGAATTCACGCCCGAGGGTGATTACAAGTTTTTCTATGATATGGCAAATGGAAAATATTTTGCCTCTGTGAAATTTCCGAAGAACGTAAAGCTAACTCGTGACCAAAAACAAGAACTTGCCTACATCTTACTAGATGAGCGCGGATCAATTGGATCTTATAGTTTTAAAACTCATGCTAATCGTAAAAACAACTTCAATCCAAAAAAATATATAAATAAAATTGATTTTCCTGAAGACTTTCATGTGAAATCAATTCCATCCTATGTAGGACCAATCATTGATGATAAGGATTTGGAACAAATTCTAGAGTCAAATCCGACATATACAAAGAAATTTATTGAAGAATATTGTTATTTTCGTTATCAGTTAGTTCGATTACACCCAACTGATTTTGAAGAATACCTTCAATATGTCGATTTTTCTTATGTTTGTTATGCTTGTGACCAATTATCTGAACAATATTTGATCCACAATTTAGATAAAGTGGACGTTTCTACATTACAATATAATTACCCAGTCCTTTCAAGACTTTCTGCTTCATTTAAAAAATATATAGTAGATGAATTGAAACGACAAAACGTTACGATCAATTCACACTTTGAGCATGAAACTGATACTTTTATCGAAGATGAAACTTATTTTAGCGAATACGGTTATATTGATTTGCTAGATGAAGATTCTGAAGATGAAGAAGAAGTTCTTGAATTACAGTTTTTTGAATTTGATCGTGGACCATATAAGTGGTACGGTAGTGAACATTTAGTAAAAGGAATTCCGTCCTTAGCCAGCCAAATCTATGACGATTTAGGATTTAAAAAACTTTCCAATAAAGAAATGGATCAATTGATAAAATCTTATTCACCACTTCAAATCTCATTACTAAGTGCTGTGTTGGAGCCGCATTGGTTACATCGCTACCGAGAAATCATAGACTGGAAAGCTACCTGCTTATATAATCCGTATTTAACCGATGATTTTTTAATCGCTCTATTAAAGTATGTTGAATTTGATGCATTAGGTCAAAATTTATGGTGCGAGGTTTCTGAGGAATTTATCGAGACATATATGAATCGATTTAATCATTCCAAGCCAGTCCCATTAATCATCCGACACTTGACTGAACAACTATATTTAAATTATAAAGATACTTTAAAGGTTGATAGTGATTTACTGTATCAATATCACCAATCAGTAGGTGATGAAGAATACGAAAAAATCCAAAGTCTACTAGAAGAATAGTAAAAGAGGTTTCCCCAATGCTGTGACGAACAACTTGGAGGTAAACCTCTTTTCTTTTATAGTAAATATTGTTCTATCTTTTTTGAAAACTCTTCCGTTGACAACGGTTTACTATATAGATAGCCTTGAACGTATTCACAATTATGAGCTTTTAATATTTCTAATTCTACTAAACTTTCTACACCCTCAGCAACAACTTCAAGATTTAATGCATGTGCAAGTGTGATAATAGCCGAAACCATAGCTACACCAGACTTCCCATCTTGCATATTCACGATGAAGGAACGATCAATCTTTAGAGCATCTACAGGAAATTCTTTCAAATACCCAAGGGAGCTATAACCTGTACCAAAATCATCTACTGAAATTGTTATTCCTAATTGTTTAATACTTTTAATTTTATCAATTAGATGTTGGTTATAATTCATCATACTCATTTCAGTAATTTCAATTTCTAAATTTTTCGGGTCAACTTTTGTCTCTTGAATGATACTTTGTAGACGTTCAATAAAATTAGTCTCTTGGAAATGAATCGGTGATATGTTAACGGCAACTTTTAAATCGACTTTATATTTTTCATTCCATTTGTTGATTTGATGTGATGCATTTCTTAACACCCATTCCCCTATCTCACTAATTAAATTACAATCTTCAGCAAAAGGAATAAATTGATCTGGCGGGATAAACCCTAATTCAGGATCTTTCCATCTCAGCAATGCTTCCATTCCAACCAACCTATCCGTACGGATATCCATTTTTGGTTGATAATATAATTCTAATGTATTTTCCTTAATAGCATTATATAATTTTGATTCCATCATTAAGCCTTTATCGTTAAGGCCTTTCATTTTGACCTGGTAAATAGAATATTGGTTACCTTTATTCTTCTTAGCACTATATAAGGCCATATCAGCGCTAACTAATAATTGTTCTATATCCATACCATGCTCAGGGTAAACACTAATCCCCATACTAATACTTGAAAAAAATTCGTAATTAACAAAATGAAACGGCTTTTTAAATAAGCTAATAATTTTTTCTGCCGTTTCTTTAATTTGAGTTGTGTCATCGAGTATGTATACAAATTCGTCTCCATTTAAACGGAAAAATGAGTTGCCTTGTTCATCGATCGATTTCAAACGCTCAGCCACTTCATATAAAAATAAATCCCCAACATTATGTCCAAGGGAATCATTCACCTGACGGAATCGATTCACATCAAGGTAAAACAGGGAAAATTTCGAATTATTTTTTTTAGACTCTTCAATTTTTTGATTTAACCTTTGTGATAAATTCCTTCTGTTTGGTAAGCCAGTTAACTCATCATGGTTGGCGTAATGTGTAATGATGGAAATGTTTTTTTGTGCAGTAATATCCGTTCGAATTGAAATATACTGATACGGTTTCCCTTTTTCATTTAAAAATGGAACGATCGTTGTTTGTACCCAATATATAGATCCGTCTTTTGCACGATTACAAATTTGACCATGCCAGGTATTTCCTGTACCGATTGTTTGCCACATTTCTTTGAAAAATGACTTTGGATGATAACCGGAGTTTAATATTCGATGATTTTGTCCGATTAATTCTTCACGAGTGTATTTTGAAATTTCACAAAATAGTTCATTTACCTCAGTAATATTACCTCTAGAATCCGTAACAGCCAATATTACAGATTCATCAAGTGCTGCTTTTATATCTTTTAATTCGTTATAGGATAATTCTGAAATTATCGTTTGTAAACTAACTGGTGGATTTGTCAAAGGGAAACCCTCCATACTCTAATTTTGAGAAGCATCGTGGTAGGCATTTGGTTCTATCATTTTTTTAATAATAATAATTTATTATGTATAAATTTACAATACAAGTCACAAGAATTGTGACGAAAAATGTAGGAAAAGTCAGAATTATGCTATTTTTGTTTTATTTTTAACAGAAAAACCTTACTAATTTTTAACAAAATTAGTAAGGTTTTATAAATTATTTCGTATTTTTTTCAATTTTATGACCCTTTCACAATTTGAGCCTGTTGGTTGTAGTGATCCAATTGTTCTTTGGATAAAAGTGAACAGTAATAATAAAAGTTAATCGGATCAACTCCAAATTCTACACATTTTAATACGTAATAATCATAGCCCATTTTATAAATTGTCATCTAAATCACCCTCCATAAGTTTGTACTATAACAGTTTTATTTTTGTTAATTTAATATATAACAGTAATTAGATGATGTCAATATCCTTTCTTTAAGTACAATAAAAAAAGATGTCTCCCAACATTTAGGAAGACATCTATCCTTTATAACGTATTACAGATTTAAAAATTGCTTTAACTGATCCATTTTTTCAACCGCTTGCTGATAGCCTAGATCATAATTTTTCCGCATTACGTTTACGTCTTTTTCTAAGCTTTGAATTGGTTTCTCAGGCCGAAAAATAAATGCTTTACCTTGTTCTTCTAATTGTTCGATAAAACGCATTGTTTCATTGTAACGAATGACACGTTTCTTCATCGTATCTACTAAATTAGGATATTTAGAACTTAAAAGTTTCATCGTAAATTTACTTTGGCGATCAGTATGTTTACGATATCCTTTTGGTCTTGTTAAGATTAATATATGTTTTTCATATCCATCTTCTATTGCTTTTCTAATAGGAATTGGGTCAGCTAGTCCACCATCAAAATAAGGTTCATCACCTAGTTTGATTTCAGGAAATAGAACTGGGATTGCACAAGTTGCTCTTAATAATGTACAACTTTTATCCATTTCTAAAGCATTCATATATTCGACTTGTCCTGTTTTCGCATTCGTAACTCCAAACTGAACTGTTCCCTTGTAAGATTGGAATGTTTCCCAATCAAACAAATCTAATTGGTTAGGTACCACATCATAAGCAAAATTTAACCCAAACAAGCTTTTCTCCTTCAAAAAGTTACGAAATCCCATATAGCGCTTATCATGACGATAATTCGTTAAAACCCGAAAAGTACGTTCCTTTTGCTCTGAAACATATGAACATGCGTTAATAGCACCTGCTGAAATTCCCACAATATAAGGCATCATGATTTCATGATCCAAAAAGGCATCTAAAATTCCTGAAGTAAAAACCGTTCTAAAAGTTCCACCTTCTAATATTAAGCTCGTATCTTTTACATTTAGTAGTTCCATTTTATCCCCACTTATTACTAGTCATTTCTGTTATCTTACTAAACTATTCGATCGAAAATCTACAATTGAAACCAATAAATATTTACCATTCAATTGGTATTGCTGCTTTTATAGAGTCAAAATTAATATAGATGAAATAGATTAATACAACAATTAATGCTAAAGAAAGTAGTTTCTTAGTTAGTTTCCATAATATGATTATTCCAATTACTAACAAAATGATAACAAGATAATCCATTGATTTAGTTCCCCCCAACTCTCATAACGAATAACATACCTTATCATTATATAATGACCTACAATACATATTACAGCTTTTGGTAGGTTTTAGCATAAAATAATCCGATTATTCTAATATGTCATAACAATTCAAAGGAAACTTCCTAATATTATATGTATGAATTTAATTGTAGGATATAATGATATTAACAATAAAAAAAGGGGATGTTCGTATGCAAGTTCGTACTATGCGGTTAGAAGAGGAAGATGCGAAAATAATCTATCAAGAAACAGCTGGACTCGCAATTATTACGATTCATCGACCACAATTGAAAAATGCTTTAACCCAAAACATGTGGGATCAGCTTGCTAAAATTTCTATGCATACTCTAAAGAATCCCAAAAATAAAGTACTTCTATTAAGAGGATCTGGAGAAAACTTTACAGCAGGTTCTGATATAAAGGAATTTAACTCCATTTCGTTAGAAAAAGCAGAGGAAGCATTCGTTCATATGGAGAAAACTATTTCAACGATTGAAAATCTTCCTATCCCTGTCATCGGCGTTATTAACGGTCCTGCAATGGGAGCTGGTCTTGAATTAGCACTCGCTTGTGATATTCGTATTGGATCGGATAAAGCGAAAATGGGGATTCCAGTTGGTAAGTTAGGAATTACCATTAACAATAAATTTGCAAAACGACTTGTCGATTTAGTCGGTCCTTCTGCTACAAAAGATTTTGTCTTTACTGGTCGTATGTATAAAGCTGAAGAAGCTTATAAAGCAGGTTTATTAAATTATTTAGTCGCTGAAAAAGATTTAACTCGCTTTTCAATCCGTATGGGGAAATTAGTAGCAGGAATGTCACCGGCTTCATTACTTGCGATCAAAAACTCTGTAAAAGAATGCCTCGATTCTGCACCAGTATTATGGGATGGATCAACTCCATTTGTTGACCCAAATGATTTTCCAGAAGGTGTCCGCGCATTTGTCGAGAAAAGGCAACCAAAATTCACTCGAAAATAAATTATATAGGGCTATTGGAGATTCCATATCCAATAGCCCTACTTTATGCCATTCTACTTAACTAAATTAGGCTATAATGCATACACTACACTTACACCTTTTACGTATACATGAATCTCGCCTGGTTGAAACTCAAAATGCTTTAAAAATTGATGACTTATATATTGTTGTAACTCCTCTATTTTTCCAACTACAAAATAATCTACAGGGTATGGGATATAGATAACTATATAAATAGAGGGTATTAACTGTTTTAACGTAAAATGAAAGGAATCAACTTTCGCTATCCCTTTGTAATTTTCCAAAATATATTCTAATAAGTCCACATATACCTTTTGCGAAATATCAATCGTTTGTTGATGAAAAACAGGACGAACAATTGTTGTCTCCCCTAATTTTTCTTTATTTTTCGAAAAGATTTCAAACCCTCTATGAATCATTCGCTTAAATATGTTTTGTTCTACCTGTTTATAAGGGATAGGCATGACGTGCATTCCTTGAGTTCCTCTTACAAACTTTGCAATTTGGATATCCTTATTAGAACGAATCTCTTCAATGTAATGGAATGAATTAATGTCACCCAATTCTAATTTTTGAGCAATTTTTTTCGTCATTTTATCAGATGTACCAATAATTAATATCGATTGAACGTCATATTCCTTAATCGCTTCTTGAACTTCTTTTTTATGTTCTTCATCTTCAAAAATTGCTCTTCGAATAGCCTTAATCGTATTTCTCTCATATTTTGCTGATGTACCAGCTACCCTTTCACCTTTAATGACAAGGATTCCATCATCAATAATTGCTTCGATTCCATGTTCATGAGCGAACTGTAATGCACTCGTACTTTTCCCAGAGCCACTTGGTCCACTTAATGAGTGAATCATCATATGACCACATCCGTTTTTTATTT
The DNA here is from genome assembly GCF_049202975.1 of Ureibacillus sp. MALMAid1270. Lineage (NCBI taxonomy): Bacteria > Bacillati > Bacillota > Bacilli > Caryophanales > Caryophanaceae > Ureibacillus > Ureibacillus sp. MALMAid1270. Next base: position 80,365 of record NZ_JBMIRP010000078.1, read on the forward strand.
TATTTTAATATTTCCAAGTTTCTAACTCCAATAAAGAGTCTATTAGTAGACGAAATTTTCAATAGAATTAGAGAATAATATTGTATTGATATGTTAAAATTGAACTGTATACATAATTCTCTTTAAGGAGTGTTTAAGACTTGAATATTATTCCATCAAAAAAAATGTCTTTATATAAACCGGCAATATTCTCTCAGTTAAAAAGTTTTGCAAAAAAACAACAGGAAGAAAAAGGTTTTGAATTAATTGACTTAAGCTTAGGTAGCCCAGACTTACCGCCACATGAAATGCTACGTGAACATTTATCTAAATTAAGCCTACTCCCATCATCATACGGCTATACTTTAACAGCTTCTAATCAGTTTAAAGAAGCAGTAGCAAACTATTACAAAAGAGTGAATCATGTAGAGTTAAATCCAGAAACGGAAGTCATTCAAACAATTGGATCACAAGAAGGACTTGTACATTTACCGGTTGCGTTCTGTGACCCTGGAGATATTGTATTAACTACGAACCCATCCTATGTTGCTTATGATGCGGGCATAAAACTTGCAGGTGCGACAAGCTATTATGTACCTCTTGACGAGGAAAGAGGATTTGTTCCAAATCTTGGTGCTATTCCTGAAGAGATTGCACATAAAGCAAAGCTACTTATTATTAATATGCCTGGAAATCCAGTTCCTGCTTCTCCTTCTATCGAATATTTTACAGAAGTTGTTGAATTTGCTAAGAAGTATAATATTATTGTTTTACACGATGCAGCTTACTCTGAGTTTTATTTTTCTGGAGATCGCCCAATTACATTTTTTGCTGCACCTGGTGCAAAAGAAGTTGGGTTAGAAATTAACTCCCTTTCAAAAAGCTTTAGCCTTGCTGGCGCTCGTGTTGCTTACATTGTAGGAAATGCTGAAATGATAAAAATAATTGGTCAGTTAAAATCAAATTTGGACTTTGGTATTTTTGATCCAATTCAATCAACTGCAGCTTTAGCTCTTGATCATGCGGAAGAAATAACAGCTCAATTACGTACCATTTTCAAAGAACGTCATCAAGTTTTAACTACAGGTTTGCAAGAACTGGGTTGGCAAATTGCTCCATCTGATGGTGGGATGTTTGTTTGGGCGAAGTATCCGTATGAGATGGATAGTGTTTCTTTTGCATTTACATTAATCGAACAAGTTGGAGTGATCGTGGTTCCTGGCACAGAATTTGGAACTGAAGGTGAAGGTTATGTGCGACTCGCATTAGTTCAACCAGCAGACCTTCTAAAAAAAGCATTAGAAAACTTAAAATCACTTTCAATATAAAAAATAAAGTGGATGTTACCGAATAAAGGAAAACATCCACTTTATTTTATGGATTATATGACTTTATACTAAATTTCAAACTTCTGAGTAGGATCTGGCTCGTAACGATTGTATCGCTTTTTAATTGAACGATAAATGTGTGTTACGATAACTTTTAAAATGGCATACCCAGGTATACCTAGAATAACACCTGCTACTCCAAATAATGATCCCATAGTCAGTAATACAAAGATAATGGTAATCGGGTGAATCGATAAAGATTTTCCCATAATGTTTGGTGTAATCAGTTTTCCTTCAATTAATTGAACAATCGTCCAAACTATGACTAATCCAATTAACATGAATGGTGAATTTACGATTGCAATGATAATTGCAGGTGTAATCGCAATTGCTGGACCTAAATATGGTACGACACTCGTAATCATTGCTAAGAATCCTAATACAAAGGCATATGGTAATCCAATAATTAAGAAGCCAATTGTCATCATGACCCCAATACAAATTGATACGAGAATTTGCCCTTGTATGTATGAACTTACTTGTTTGTCTACTTCCTTCATCACTTGTTTTGCTTCATCTCTTGCGCGGGGTGGTAATATACTTAAAATAAATTTAGGTAATTTCTCCCCTTCATATAACAAGTAAAACAATATAAACGGAACGGTTACTAGGGACAATACAATACTTGTTAAAGTAGAAACAAAACCAGTTATCCCAGTTGCAACGGTTTTTGCGACATTAGAAAATGTCCCTTGAACTGTCGAAGCAATATTGTTCGTAATATCGGTAATTACCTTATTATAATCAAAATTATATTCTTTAAATAAATCGTTGAAACCAGAATTATTTAAAAATGTAACAACTGTGTCTGTCACTGATACAAAATAAATCGGAAACTCATTAATTAAATTTTTAAATTGATCTCGTAAAAATGGATAAACCGCCACAATAAGTAAAGTAATTAATCCGATCACAATTAAATACAAAATGAAAATGGCTAAAACGCGAGGTACTTTCCAATTTACTAAAATGTTAACAAATGGTTTTAGTAAATAATAAGCAATGATAGCTAATACTCCCGGTAAAATGACCACATTAAATAAGACTTGTAATGGATAAAATATAAAACTAACTTTATCAAATACAAAAATAATGCAGCCTAATAATAGTAAGGAAATCAGTGTAAATAATAAATTTCTTCCACCTAAAAATCGGATAAACTTAGTAGAAAAAAACTGGGATCGTTCCCTAACAGTTAGATCCCCATTTTTTGTTTCTTTTTCTCTTTCCAAAAAACCACCTCGCAAAACTATTCAACTAACCCTATTCTATCATTTTATTTCTATCAATTTCACTTTACTGACTCTCTAGATTGATAAATTCATGTAAATATTGTTTATTTAGCTCTTTATCAATTTCAATTACTGATCCGGCATGCTGGTATTCACCGTATCGATATGTCCCTTCTACGGGTATAGTCATTTTTTCTATTTCCACTTTACCACCAAGAGCCATAGAGATGACTGTATTAATTTCTTCTGATGTAGTCATATCCGTCGATACATAGCCATGTAAAGCTCCAATTATTCTTGGTAGTTTCAACACGTTTTTAGCAGATAATAATTCATCTTTTACAGCATCAATCACTTTTTGTTGGCGTTCCACTCGTCCGAAATCTCCAAGTTCATCATGTCGAAAACGTGCATAGCCTAATAATTCCTTACCATTCAATTTTTGTTCACCTTGCGTTAAAGATACCCCAATATATGCAGACATATCTTTTTCCACATTGATTTCAATACCTTCAGGAGCAAGTATATCAATCAATGATTCAAAACTTTTAAAATCGATTACTGCATAGTGATGAATTGGAATCTCAAACATAGTGGATAATGTGTCCTTTAGTAGTTGAACTCCACCTAAGAAGTAAGCTGTATTCAACTTATAAGATTGATAATTTGGAATGTCTGCATAAATATCTCGCATAAACGAGACTAGTTTTAATTCATTCGTAGAATGGTTTCTAGATAAAACCATCATCGTATCCGATCTAGATTTTTCTTCGCCCCTACTATCAATACCAATGATTAAATAGTTTGTAATATTTTCAGTCGGTGCATCTGCTACAAACGGTTCCTCAGGTAAATTCGTTTCTTCTGCTATTTCAAGTCCTACTCTATATTCTAAAAAGATATAAACGGCTGCAATAACAATTAGCAACAAAAATGATAGAAGTATGACTCTTCCTATTCTTAATTTTTTCTTTTGAGTTTTTCTCGAACTTCTCGTTTCAAGAGGTAGATTTTCTTCCATACATGAACCCCCAATTCTCTAGTTCAACTATTATATCTTTTATGTTGAAATGTTTTATACTATTATTATTATATAAATAATATGAGATTGAATCTTTGTATACGCTCAAATTTAGCATGATACAATTCTATCGGTTTTAATCATAGAGGAGGAAATTTTTTGGAAAAAGCAACGTTTGCAGGTGGATGTTTTTGGTGTATGGTAAAACCATTTGACCAATGGGATGGAATACATAAAGTTACTTCTGGTTATATGGGTGGATTTATTGAAAATCCAAGCTACGAACAAGTAAAGACAGGAACTACTGGACATTACGAAGTAGTACAAATCGAATTTGATGAAAACATATTCCCATATGAGAAATTATTAGAGATCTTCTGGATGCAAATTGACCCTACAGATGCTGGAGGACAATTCCATGATAGAGGCGATCAATATCGAACAGCTATCTTCTATCATACTGATGAGCAGAAAGCAATTGCTGAAGAATCGAAAGTGAAGCTTGCAGAAAGCAAAAAATTCAATAAACCAATTGTAACAGAAATTTTAAAAGCAAGTGAATTTTACGTAGCAGAAGATTATCATCAAGATTACTATAAAAAAGAACCAGAACATTATAAAGAAGATCGTAAAATTTCGGGTCGAGATGAATTCATAAACGAATATTGGAAATAACAACATGGCGACTTTTAGAAAAGTCGCCAATTTTTACGTTTTAGTACTTATGAAATTTAATAGAAGTTATTTCATAAGTAAGTAGAAATCATTTTATGAAAACCCATTGAAACATATTCTAATGGGCAATTTGGTAACAATTGATATTGTTTTATTTCTACAAAATACATGATATAATAGTAATTATGTGTATATAAGAGAAACTCCAATTATTAGGAATTTTTATACTTATAAGAAATAGACATTTAAGGAGGTACTTACATGATTCAAGTAAGTAATGTGGGTCTTCGATATGGTGATCGTAAACTATTTGAAGATGTAAATATTAAATTTACACCTGGTAACTGTTATGGTCTAATCGGCGCAAATGGTGCAGGTAAATCTACTTTTTTAAAAATTTTATCTGGTGAAATTGAACCACAAGAAGGTCATGTTTCAATGGGTAAAGACGAACGTTTATCAGTGTTGAAACAAAATCACTTTGAATATGATGAATTCACTGTTCTTGATACAGTTATTATGGGTAACAAACGTCTATATGAAGTGAAAACGGAAAAAGATGCAATTTACATGAAAGAAGATTTCTCTGATGAGGATGGAATGCGTGCAGCTGAACTTGAAGGTGAATTTGCAGATTTAAACGGTTGGGAAGCTGATTCAGAAGCTGCTACCCTATTAAATGGTCTTGGTATTGGTGATGAATTACACTATATGCAAATGAAAGACTTAGAAGGTTCTGAGAAAGTTAAAGTATTACTTGCTCAAGCTTTATTTGGAAAGCCTGATGTATTACTCCTTGACGAGCCTACGAACCATTTAGATTTAAAAGCAATTCAATGGTTAGAAGAGTTCTTAATTAACTTTGAAAACACTGTAATCGTTGTATCCCATGACCGTCACTTCTTAAACAAAGTATGTACGCATATTGCGGACCTTGACTTTGGTAAAATCCAATTATATGTTGGTAACTACGATTTCTGGTATGAGTCATCTCAATTAGCATTAAAAATGGCTTCAGAACAAAACAAGAAAAAAGAAGAGAAAATTAAAGAATTACAAGAATTCATTGCTCGTTTCAGTGCTAACGCATCGAAATCAAAACAAGCAACTTCTCGTAAAAAAATGCTTGATAAAATCGAACTTGATGATATTCGCCCATCTAGCCGTAAATATCCGTTTATTAACTTCCAAATTGGACGTGAAATCGGAAATGACGTGCTAACTGTTGATGGCTTAACGGCTTCACAAGAAGGTGAAATTCTATTCAAAGATATTCGTTTCATGATGAACAAAGAAGATAAAATCGTACTTCTTGGAAATCCTCATGCAAAAACGGCTTTAATGGATATTTTAATGGGTCAACGTGAAGCTGATAGCGGTACATTCAAATGGGGTGTAACTACATCTCAAAGTTATTTTGAAAATGATCATGACAAATACTTTACTGGCTCTGAAAAAACATTAGTTGACTGGCTACGTCAATATTCACCTGAAGATGAAACAGAAAGCTTCTTACGTGGATTCTTAGGCCGTATGTTATTCTCAGGTGAAGAAGTAAAGAAATCCCCTTCTGTTTTATCTGGAGGAGAAAAAGTTCGTTGTATGTTATCTAAAATGATGCTTTCAAACTCAAACGTATTATTATTAGATGAGCCAACAAACCATTTAGACTTAGAATCGATTCAAGCATTAAACGAAGGTTTAATCCGATTCAAAGGCGCAATGATCTTTACATCTCATGACCACCAATTTATCCAAACGATTGCAAACCGTGTAATTGAAATTCAAGAAGACGGATCAATCTTAGACAAACAATTAACATATGATGAATTCCTAGAGTGGAAAGAAGCTCAAGGTATTAAATAAATGAAAAACGGTAGAATTCCCCTACCGTTTTATTATTGTAAAATTTTAGTTTACATAATAATATTATGTAAACACTTGAATATAATGCGACGTTTTTTCAAAAATACGTCATATTAAAGGAGGTATTGAAAAATGAAACAACTACTATTTATTTTAACTTTTCTCTTTTTAGTAGGTTGTACAAATGATCAAGTAAACACTTCAGATACAAACCACCCACCAGGCGAATCATCATCTGAAACATTAAACAATTCAAATGAATCAGAAGACGAATCAGATGAAGTAACGGAAAATGATGTTGATTATTCAAACTTCTTTTTGCCTGATGGTTCCACTGCCCACTTTTTAGGTGATGGCAATGAATTTGCAACTTACACAGTTTATACAAAGTGGTTATCTGACCGTTATGTATCAATAGTTGAGGATAATGGTGGCCTTGCGATGCTAAAAATTTACAGAGTAATGGATGAGTACGATAAAATCGATAAAGTGTATGAAGAACCAATTGAAGGTCTTCCTTCAGAAGTTCAATATCCTTCAGTAGATGAACTTAATAATCTTCCTTTAATCGAATCTTATTTAAATGGACCAATTGAAGTTGGAACAGAAATAGGGAAATGGAAAATTGCCGAAATTGAAACGACCCTTGAAACACCTTATCAAACATTTGAAGATGTATTTGTTTTAGAGGAAGAGACAGAAGATTTTATTAATCGAAAGTATTTCGTAGAGGGATTCGGTGAAGTAAAACGTGAAGCCATTATGCATATTGAAGGCGAAGATGATTATATTGTCACTTCTACATTAGAAAAAATCGATTCAACAAAATAAATGTAAAAGAGGCATTCAAATATGAATGCCTCTGTATTAACGATTATAAGTTTAATTTATAAAAATTAAAGTTTTACAACGTTAGCAGCTTGTGGTCCGCGGTTGCCATCTACAACTTCGAATTCCACTTTTTGACCTTCGTCAAGAGTTTTGAAACCTTCTCCTTGGATAGCAGAGAAGTGTACGAATACGTCGTTTTCGCCTTCAACTTCGATGAATCCAAAACCTTTTTCTGAGTTAAACCATTTTACTGTACCTTGTTTCATTTGAAAAAACCTCCAAAAAAAATTAAAGTTAACAATAATTCACCATTTACCGTATAAAAAAAACACATATTACACAGAGCACCGACATAACACCGATCACTCTTTGTAATATGTGAATCATTTGTATCCGGTCAAGCAATTTTATTGTTATTCTCATTATACCATCATTTTACACCTTGTCAAACTAAAATATTCAATATTGTGTTAAATTTTCAATTTTTTCTGCAAATTGAATGTTTTATTTCACTCATTATCCTTTTCAATAATAATACCATGATAGACTTGAATATCATCTTCACAGGCTACACAATATTCACGTTCTTCATCTGACCAGAAGGCATAATATTTTTCATCTTTTAATTTTTCATTAGGATATTTTTCTCGAAATATTTCTAGTTTTTCAGCTAATGCTGCTTCAAATGTTTCTTGGTTATCATAAATGTCTGTTGACACTATATGATCCTGCCAATCTTCAAATTGCCACCAAGGTTCATAATCTGCTTTCATATATATTATTTTATATTTACTCATATCATCAATCCCTTTTCAATTACATTATTACGTTTAGAATCACTCATAATAGTTTTATTTCAACACACGGTTTTGATAAAATATTGTTTATAATCTAAACTATTTTTAAATGATTTGCTCGTATTTTGTATTGTTCATAAAAAATTCCAAAATTTTATTGGTTACGAAACATTTCATATGAACGGCCAAAAGTTGTAACATATATATGAATTATAACAGACCATTTATGAAACTTTTCCTCAAGACAAACGTATTTAAAACTATAGTATTAAGGGGGTACGATTATGTTAGGAGCAATGAATTTTGTAACGCGTCATGCATTTAGCTTTTTAATAAGTTTAACTGTTTTTACCTTAACTGTGTTGAATTTTGATTTAGGCCCAGTACTTGTGCCGATCATTACGATATTGACATATTATGTAAGTAATAAAGCGATTAAATTTATCCAAAAATCGAAGAAAAGTAAGGAGCTTGGTTTAACGCGATCCGAACTAAATCATATTGAAAAACAGCTAAAATTAGCAAGAAGCCATATTTTTTCTTTAACTCAGCAATATATTAAAGTTCGATCAATCACTTCTTTTAAAATTTTAAATGAAATGACGAAATTAGCACGTAGAATATTAAACATTGTACAAACAAATCCTTATAAATTTTACTCTGTACAAGATTTCTTTTATTCTCATTTACCTTCCGCGGTAGAGTTAACTAGTAAATATACACTACTTACTCAACAACAGCTTAAGGATATGGAAATTCAATTAGCTCTTGAAGATACACGTAAAACATTGAAAAATCTTCATGAAACGATGGAAAATGATTTAAAATCGGCATTAGAATCCGATTTAGAACAGTTAAGAATGGAAATCGATTATGCAAAGTTAGAAAATGAAAAAAATCGAAAGCATATTAATTATAGAGGTGACCATGAATGACACAAGAGAAGAGCTCACATCAAAATTCTATACTGAATAGTACGAGCTCTTTTTTTGATGGTGCAAATGGAGAGATTGTATCGAACGATCAATTACCTTCTATTTTTTCAACATTATCAGAAGAGAATCAACAAAATGCATTGTACTTAGCTAGTACGATCAATGCTACACAGTATAATGCTATACTGCAATTTGGAATAGAAGCACAACATAAACTAAAACATTTTACAAACAATTTACTTGTTCAAGTACAGCGAAATGATACATCTCCTATTCGCGATGTACTTTTTAAGCTGATGGAACAACTTGAAAAAATAGATCCAGATTCATTGATCGAGAATAAAGGCTTCTTTTCGAAGTTGTTTAAACGTGCAAATTCTACTATTCAAGAACAAATATCTCATTTCAAAAGACTTAGTGTACAAATTGACCGTTTAAGTATTCAATTACTACATGCACAAAAAGGATTACTCTCAGATATTGCTATGTTAGAAGAGTTATACAAATTGAACGAAGAATACTACCATAACATTAATATTTACATTGCTGCTGCTCAGCTTAAGAAACAAGATATGATTAACCAGCTAACAACTTTGCAGCAAGAAGCACTTGAAAAGAATGACCTTATTAGTAAACAGAAACTAAATGATTTTTTACAAGCGATTGAATGGCTAGATAAACGGATTTACGACTTACAATTATCCCGTGAAGTTTCTATCCAATCGGCACCACAAATTCGATTAATACAACAAACAAATCGATTGTTAGTGGAAAAAATTCAATCATCCGTTTTAACAACAATTCCTTTGTGGCAAACGCAAATCTCCATATTAGTAAACATGAACAATCAAAGACGACTAAATATGACTGGTCAAAAATTAATGGATATCTCTGATGATATGCTTAGAAAAAATGCTAAAATGATTGAAGCTACAGCAAAAGATTCCAAACGACATAAATCTATCACTCATACAGATATTGATACGTTTAAACAAACTCAACTACAATTGATTGAATCTATAGAAGAAACATTAAGAGTTCAGGCAGAAAGTAATACACAACATGCAGAAATTGAAGCAAAAATGGGACAGTATCTCGGATGATGCTGTTCTATTTTTTATTGTGTGTGTTAGAGATACTTTGTGTCTTAATCGCCCTACTTTGTGTCCGAATCACTCTACTTTGTGTTTGATTCGCTCTATTTTGTGACAGTATAACCCTTTTTTGTGATGTACGCGGATTGGATCTACTTTGTGACAGAATGGCCTCACTATGTGTCGGATTCACCCTTCTTTTTGACAGAATTGCCCTACCTAGTAATTCCAGTTCCCCATCAACCTCATAGAATTAAAAACACGACAATCAGCCTTTAGCTGACAGTCGCGTTCATTAATTATTGTACAGATTCAAAGTAATCTTTATAATATCCGCCGACTTTTCCTGTGTTGTCGACTACAAAGATAAATTCTTCTGTTTCATTTTTCACTTCATACTCTTTACCAACAGTTAACACATTTGATACAAGGTATTTTTCAGCATTTGTATTAACACATTTCACCGTTCGGATCGTTGGTGCATCTTTCCACTTTAAATTTAACATTAAATTTACCTCACTTTTACTATTTACGTGTATAATGTATTCTCTATTATATTTTATACGATATTCAATTATTTGTGAATTTATATCTATATTTTCAACTTTGAAACATGCAAATTTTCATGGTACTATTATCCAAAAGAGGTGATAACTTATGTCTTTCGGAGGAATTTCAACCTGGTTATTAATTATTGCAATTGTATTTGCCATAGTATTTATTGTAATCGCTGAATGGAATTCAAGAAGTTAAGGATTTATAGTATTCCCTTTATTTTATCATTAATATTATATTAATTAATATACAGATCAAAAAGATTGTTGAAAATAATAAACTATTGAAATTTGCATTACGATCCCCATATTTCTTTTCAAGATAAATAATAAATAAACCGATAAGAATAAATAATAATAAAATCCAAAAAATGTGAATTACCCATTTGTAAATGCCTATTAATAATGTAAACATAATCAAAGAAATGATTAAACTATAATAGATGTATTTTGCTACATTACTTTTTTCAAAATACACTATTTTTCTTATTAGATACATTCTCCTGATTATTGGATTAGATATTACCATACCAATTATTAAAGCTAATAAAAGGAATGATTGAATTGTTGATGGAGAATAGGCAAAGGAACTCATAAAAATAAATCTTGTCTCGTCATCAGCTATTCTACTATTTATGGTAAACCATTGTTTTGTATTGATATTATAAAAGGTTTCTTCATCGAACATTTTATAATGCCCTACTTTACCATTATCATACATAAATAATAATTCTGCTATTATCGGATCATTCATATAGGGTATCGTATTTTCAATTTTTATTGGTTCCAATAATTTCAAATACTTATCGAATCGTTCGATTATATTTAATATATAAATCCTCCACAAAGATCCCCCTTTTCTAATACTATAGACGAAGAAGTTGTTAAAAAGTGTAAGAAATATAAAAAAAGACAAATTCCCTATTTTCTTAGGAATTTGTCTTAATCAAGCAATTATTTTAATGTACGCTTTAAGAATTCTTTTGTACGATCGTGCTGTGGATTTACAAGTACTTGGCTTGGTGGTCCTTCTTCTACGATTACACCTTTGTCCATAAATACAATTCGATCTGAAACTTCTTTTGCGAATTCCATTTCGTGGGTTACGATTAACATCGTATTCCCTTCTTCAGCTAGTTGACGCATTACTTTTAGTACCTCGCCAACCATTTCAGGATCTAACGCAGATGTAGGTTCATCGAATAACATTACATCAGGGTCCATCGCTAGTGCACGTGCAATAGCAACACGTTGTTTTTGACCACCTGATAATTGACTTGGCTTTGCATTCGTATATTTGTCCATACCTACTAATTTTAAATATTTTAATGCATTACGTTCTGCGTCTGCTTTAGAACGTTTTAATACCTTTTGTTGTCCTACAACACAGTTTTTTAACACATTATGATTATTAAACAAATTGAAATTTTGGAACACCATACCTAAATGAGTACGGTATTTTCTAATATCATGATTTTTGTCTAATATGTTTTCACCTTTATAAATAATTTCCCCACCAGAAGGAGTTTCTAGTAAATTTATACAGCGTAATAGAGTGGATTTACCAGAACCAGATGATCCGATTAAGCAAACTACTTCTCCTTTAGCAACTGAAAAATTTACATCGCGTAATACTTCATGGTTTCCAAATGATTTGTTTAAGTGTTTAATATCTATGACTTTTTCCATTCATAATTCCCCCTTACGCGACCCTTTTATCTGGTTGGAAATTGTAGTCTTTTGGACCATCTAATTTCTTTTCAAATAAACGTAATAATTGTGAAGCAGCAATTGTCATAATTAAATAAATCACACAGGCAATTAAATAAGTTTCTGCTGTTTTGTAGTTAATACTTGCAATTGTTTGAGTAACAAAGAATAATTCCGTTACACTAATTACACTTAATACAGCAGAGTCTTTAATGTTCATAATTAATTGGTTCCCTGTAGCAGGTAAAATATTTCTTATTACCTGTGGCAATATAACATGAACCATTGTTTGGAAATGACTCATACCAATTGTCTCAGCAGCTTCATATTGACCTTTGTCAATCGAAACAATACCACCACGCACATATTCAGCCATATATGCACCAGTATTTAATGAAACTACTAAAATAGCAGCTACAAAGCGATCCATAACAAATCCGTATGCAGCAATTCCATAGAATACAACCATCGCTTGTACAATCATTGGTGTACCACGGAATATTTCTACATAAACCGATAAAACAAAGTTAACGATTTTTAGTAAAAATGATTTAAAGGATTTTTTACGTAATGGTATCGTATGCATGACTCCAATAAATAGTCCGATGAGAGCACCAATAATTGTACTAAAGATTGCAATTAACAATGTAATATATGCACCTTTTAAATAACCTGGCCAATTATGCTCTAAAATTGAGAGTATAGACTCAAAACTCATAAATATCCTCCTTACAACATACTGTTGTATTAAAGTGGACACTGACTATAAAAAATAGTCAGTGTCTATAGACTACAAATAATTTAAGTATAAATTATTCTGCTGGTTGGTTTTGAATAGCAGCATCCATTAGTTGTTGTCTTTCTTCTTCAGAAATTTCAGCTAATGCAGCATTAATTTTTTCGATATTTGTTTCACCTTTACGAAGACCAATTGCAACAGCAGCATCTGCTTCGCTAATTTCAAAACCATCTTCTAATTCAATAAATACAAATTTAGAATTTGCAGCAGTTGATGAAATCGCTTCTGGTCTTTCAGCAACATAAGCGTCAATTACACCAGTGTCTAATGCAACGCGCATTTCTGTAAAGTTGTTCATTGCAACTTCTTTTTGTACATTTGGAATTTGGTCAATTACATTATAATTTGTTGTACCCATTTGAGAAGTAACTTTAGCACCAGCAAAATCAGCTAATGTTTTTGCGTTTGCATATTTACCATCTGCTTTTGTTACGATTACAAATTCACTTAAGTAGTAGTTATCAGAAAAATCGATTGCTTGCTTACGTTCATCAGTTGGACTCATACCAGCAATAACAGCGTCGATTACATTTGTTTGTAATGCAGGGATTAAACCTTCCCAATCTGTTTTAACAATAACTAATTCTTTTCCTAATGCTTCAGCTACACGTTTTGCAATTTCAACGTCGTATCCACCAGCATATTCGTCAGAACCTTCAATTTTTACAGCCCCATTTGAATCATCTTTTTGAGTCCAGTTAAACGGAGGATATGCAGCTTCTAAACCAACTTTAAAAACTTCTTTCTCTTCAGATGTTTCATCAGTCGAACCTTGATCAGCAGAACCACAAGCTGCTAAAACTAGAATTGCAAAAAGTGTGGTTAACATTAACAGTAGATTTTTTTTCATATTCTTTCTCTCCTTTTTAAATGGTTATAGGTATATATGAAAAAACGACCTAGAAGATTCTAGGTCGCGTGTATGTAATATACCCAAATCCTCAATTATTCCCGTTTAGAGATAGCACAACTCAAGTACGTTGGGAAACTATACTTGAGACAGTCCTGCAGTTATTCACTACAGACCCAGCATAAAGCATTGAGCTTACTTTACACTTCGGCGATATCTCCTTCTTTTTCATGTCATCGTTTGCTCGAACTCAATGAAAAACTAATAAATATCGCGCCTCTACCTCACATGAAAACAAGTGAGGTTAATATTTAGTTATAATCAAATGTTACGTCAGAGCACACATTATGTCAATAGGTAAGTTATCAAATAAATATCTAAAATATCAGAATAGTATATTGTTTGAATATTCTCAATAGATATAATTACACAATTTTCAGTAAGTTCTAAAGTGAAAAGCTCTAGCGAGATCATTAAATCTGCTAGAGCTAAAACAAAATTATGAATTTAATAATAAATCTTCTGGATTTTCGATTAATTCTTTAACTGTTTTTAAGAATCCAACTGAATCTTTACCATCGATAATTCTGTGGTCATAAGATAATGCAACGTACATCATTGGACGGATTTGAACTTCACCGTTAACAGCAACTGGACGGTTTACAATAGAGTGCATACCTAGAATGCCGGCTTGAGTACCGTTCATAATTGGTGTAGACATTAATGAACCGAATACTCCACCATTTGTAATAGTGAATGATCCACCAGCCATGTCATTTAAACCTAATTTTTTATCGCGAGCTTTTTTAGCTAAGTTTGCAATATCTTTTTCGATTTCAGCAAAGTTTTTAGCATTAGCATCACGTACAACTGGAACAACTAATCCTTCTTCTGTAGAAACAGCGATACCGATATCAAAGAAGTTGTTTAAGTGAATTTCATCACCAACGATTTGAGCATTAACATATGGGTATTTTTTAAGTGCTGCTACTACAGCTTTTGTGAAGAATGACATGAATCCTAATTTAATATCGTTAGCTTTCACGAATTCTTCTTGTTTACGTTTACGTAACGCCATAATGTTAGTCATGTCGATTTCATTAAACGTTGTTAACATTGCAGTAGATTGTTTAACTTCTAGTAAACGTTTTGCAATCGTTTGACGACGACGGCTCATTTTTTCAATTGTTACACGGTCTGTTTGAGCAGCTGGAGTGAATACAACTGGACCATTTGTCGTTGCAACAGGAGCCACTGGAGCTGCTGGTGCTGCTGCTACTGCTACTGGTGCAGTTCCATGAGCTGCTACGTCTTGAACTCTTACGCGACCTTGTGGGTCAACTGGTGAAATAGCACTTAAGTCAATACCTTTTTCACGTGCTAATTTACGTGCAGCAGGTGAAGCTACTACGCGGTCATTTGAAGTTACTTCAACAACTGGTGTTATAGCAGGTGCTTGTGATGCTGCAGGAGCTGCTGGTGCTGCTTCAGCTTTTGGAGCTTCAGCTGCTTGTGGTGTTGGTGCTGCACCTTCTCCAGCTTCTACAACAGCAATTACTTGACCTACTAATACTGTATCACCTTCAGCTGCAAGAACTTGTGTAAGTACCCCTGCTTCTTCTGAGATAATTTCAGCATTTACTTTATCAGTTTCTAGTTCAACGATGAATTCGCCTTTTTCAACGCGATCTCCAACTTTTTTAACCCATTGGGCAATTGTTCCTTCTGTAATCGATTCTGCTAATTCAGGGACTTTAATTTCAGCCACAATCATATCCTCCTTTATATATCATGTATGTTTTTTAAACATACATTTTCACTACTATCAATAGTAGTACACGACTATCAATCAAATATTTATTTTGCAAATGCATCTTGGATTACTTTAGCTTGAGCTACTTTGTGAGAGTCCGCATCACCTTCAGAAGTTGATGCCATTTCTGGACGTCCTACGTATTTTAATTTCTTACCATCAGCAATTTCTAGTAAATATTCTAATGCATATTTCCAAGGACCTTGGTTTTTAGGTTCCTCTTGTACCCATCTAATTTCTTTTACATTAGGGTATCTTGAAATAATTTCAGAAAGTTTTTCAGATGGGAATGGATATAGTTGTTCAACACGTAAAATATGTGTATCGTCGAAACCTTCTCCATCATTTACATGTTCTGCTAAGTCAATTGTAACTCGACCAGAACCAATTAGAATACGTTCAACTTTTTTAACGTTTTTACCTAAGCCTGGTTGCTCAATTACTTCTTGGAAGCTACCTTCAGATAGGTCTTCAATTGTCGCTGCTGCTAAAGGATGACGAAGAAGTGACTTTGGAGTACCCACAACTAATGGACGCACTGCTTCAGTACCTAACATTTTTGCTTGACGACGTAATAAGTGGAAGTAGTTTCCAGCATTTGAACAGTTCGCAACGATCCAGTTATTTTCAGCAGATGATTGTAAATAACGTTCAATACGTGCTGAAGAGTGTTCTGGACCTTGACCTTCCATACCTGTTGGTAAAAGAATAACTAATCCAGATTTTTGACCCCATTTAGAACGTGATGAAGAAATAAAGTTATCAAACATCACTTGAGCCATATTAGCGAAGTCACCGAATTGACCTTCCCAAATTGTTAAAGCTTTGTTGTGTTCTAAATTGTAACCATATTCAAATCCAATAATTGCAGTTTCAGTTAATGGTGAGTTATGCACTGCAAATGTTGCTTTTGAACCAGATACGTTGTGTAAAGGAACGAATTCTGCACCAGTAGTTTTATCATGTAATACTAGATGGCGTTGTGAGAATGTTCCACGTTCTGCATCTTGACCTGTAATTCGTACTGGGTTTCCGTCACGTAATGTAGCAGCAAATGCTAACGTTTCAGCATGCCCCCAATCGATTTTACCAGTCTCAACAGCTTCTATGCGTTTTTTAAGAATTTTAGCAAGTTTGTTTTGTGGCTCGAAAGTTTCTGGCCATGCTAATAATTCATTGTTAATTTGTAGTAAATCTTCTTTTGGAACTGATGTATCTACAGCTGGGTATCCAGTTTTAACTTCTTCTGGCATTGAAATTTCAAAGTGACCTTTTTCTTCGCCAACTTGTTTCACATGATCGTAAGAAGCTTGCATTTGAGCATAAACATCTGCATCAAGTTTCTTCACTTCATCGGAAGTTACAACACCTTCACTTGTAAGTTTTTCACCGTAAAGTGCACGAACTGTTGGGTGTTTTGAAACAATTAAGTAAGTTAATGGATTTGTTACAGTTGGATCATCTGTTTCATTGTGTCCAAAACGACGGTAACCGATTAAATCAATTAATACATCTTTACCGAAGATTTCACGATATTCAAAAGCAAATCTAGCAACTTGTGCTACTGCTTCAGGATCATCTGCATTTACGTGAATAACAGGGATACCATACCCTTTTGCTAAGTCAGATGAATAACGAGTCGAACGTGAATCGTAATGTTCTGTTGTAAATCCGATCATATTGTTAGAGATAATATGAATAGATCCTCCAGTACTAAAGCCTTTTGTATTTGCATAGTTGAACGTTTCTTGTACGATACCTTCACCTGCAAATGCAGCATCACCATGCACAAGAACAGATAATGCTTTCTTTGGATCATAAGTTGGGTAACCTGGTTTAGATGTTGTATCTTCTTGTGCTGCACGAGTTGCACCAGTTACTACTGGACTAACAACCTCTAAGTGAGATGGGTTATAAGCTAATTTCACTTTTAGACCAGATTTATGTGTATAAGTAGCACCCATATGATACTTAACATCACCAGTCCAACCTTTTGTAATTTCAAGTGAACCATCTTCTGGGAAGAAGTAATCATTTGGTACGTGTGCGAAGTCAGCGAACATCATGTCATATGGTTTATTTACAACATGAGTTAACACGTTTAAACGTCCACGATGGGCCATACCCATTTGCACTTGATTCATTTTTTGTTTTTCAGCCATTTTAACGATTTCATCAAGAAGTATAACTAAAGTATCTAACCCTTCAATTGAGAAACGTTTTTGACCAACAAATGTTTTATGAATAAATTTTTCAAAGTTTTCAACGCGAGTTAATCTTTCTAAAATCGCCTTTTTCTCTTCTGTATTTAAACTTTGTTTTAAAGAACCAGATTCAATTTTTGCTTGAATCCATTCACGTTCGTTTTTATCTTCAACATGAGAAAATTCAAATCCGATTTTATCTGTATAAATTGAACGTAAAAAATCCACTGCTTGTTTTCCGTTGGAAACGTTTACAGGAGGAACTGTAAAGAATAGTGATGCAGGGATTGCTACTAAATCTGCCTCTGTTAGACCATAATAACTTGCTTCTATTTTAGTCGTATCTAATTTACGATCCTTTAATGGATAAATATCTGCGGCTAAATGTCCAAAAGAACGAATTGCATCTGCTAATTGCACAGCTGCAAATATTTTTGACATATTACCTGGCTGTACGTTAGCTACTACTCCCTCAGTAGCTGTATAGCCATCTTCCACAATCGGCGAACCAAATTGTTGGAATAAAGCAACTAGTTCCGGATCAACTTGCTCAGGTGATGTTTGGTATAAATCATATTGTTCCATTACATAACCTAAGTTTGGTCCGGCAAATATGGACCAAGGGGAACTAGATGTTAATACATTGTTCGACATGAGAATAACCTCCAAATTTGCCACATGGCAATTCCATTGTTCTCTAATAGTTATAACAAATTTCACCATATCTCAACAATTTATAATTGTTATCAATCTGATAATGAAATGGAATTGTTTCAAAATGGTGAACGTTATTTTCCACTTCAATCTTACTACTCTTCTAAAAAAATACAACTCTTTTTAGTAAAAACTACATAATTTTTTCCTAAGTAAGGAAAAGTAGCTCCTTTTAATAGTTTAATCATTAAATAGGAATTCTTAACGTAAAAATTGTACCCTCTCCGAATACACTTGAAACATCAATTTTGACTTGATATTTTTCTGCTAACATCTTTGTAATACTTAAGCCAAGTCCTGTACCTCCCCCTGTATTTTCTCTCGAATCATCAACTCTATAAAAACGGTCGAAAATTTTATTCAGATGTTCTTCTTTAATACCTATTCCATTATCTTTAATCGTTAGGATAATATGTTCTGGTAGGTAGTTAACTTTAATATCGATTATTGGCTCATTTATATTATAGCGAATCCCATTTTCAATAATGTTGCGAACTATTTGAGCAAATGCATTTTCAGTAATATGTGCTAATTTGGCTTCACCAATATATTGTATTAATATTGAAGCATTACTGTTTACAATTTGAACTTCATTTTTCACTGAATTTAGGACCTTGTCCACATTCGCATAGGCATATTCATCACGTTTTTCTCTTCGAGCTAAATCAAGAAGTTCTTCAATCATTTTTTTCATTCTTTGTACTTCAGATATGGATGTATTTAAAGATTCTTCAAATACCTCAGGGTCATCTTTTCCCCATCTTTTAATGAGCGATAAATGACCTTCAATCGCTTGAATTGGAGTTCTTAATTCATGGGAAGCATCTGAAACAAATTGCTGTTGCTTAGCAAATGATTGTTGTAGCTCATCCATCATCGATAAATATATTTTAAGTAGATCACCAATTTCATCATCTGCAGAATAATTGAATTTTATTTGTTCCTCAAACCCTTTTTCCTTCACCGTCACCATAGAGTCACGCAAATCTTCTAATGGTCTCATCAATAAATTTGATAAATAAGAACTTATTAAGCCAGCTATTAGTATGGCACCAATTCCTGCGATTAACATAGCTGTTAACATATATTGCATCATGGATTCAAACGACTGAAGTGGATGAATCAATTGCATATAACCTTGGAATAAACCTATTTGAACAATACGACTTACGACAATACTAGATTGTCCATCTATTTTCGCTTTAAATACAGCTGTATTTTTTAAATCCTCATTAGTTATAGGAATATTTGCTTTTGAAGATTGATCGTTAATTCTTAATACTTCATAGCCGTCCATATTAAAGATTCTAACCGTTTGATTCTGATTGACGATCGATTTCATCAAGCCCGTATTTTGTTGAAATTCTCTTATTGTAATTGAACCACCTTGTGATTCAAATAAGGATGTTAAATCATCTACAGTTCGAATGGCATTATTTTGTTCATTATTATATAACCAGGTATTAAGTGCAACATAGATAACACTACAAATAGCGGCATAACTAATTGAAATAATGAGAGCAGTTAAAAAAGTCCATTTCTTTTTTAAAGAAAGGTTTAGAATATATTCTCGAATCCTCATTCTCTCACCACATAGCCGACACCGCGCACAGTTTCAATAATTGGTTCACCGTCTGTTTTCAATTTGGAACGAAGATGTCGAACATATACATCTACTACATTTGTTTCAACTTCTGATTCATAACCCCAAACAGATTGTAAAATCATTTCACGAGTGCATACTCTATTTTTGTTCTCACATAACAATTTCAATAAATCATATTCAGTCTTTGTTAGATCGAGCTTATTTCTTTCAAAAAATACTTCATATGAATTTGTATTAATCGAAATATCACGTACTTGAATAAGGTCATCTTGTGTATCTATTTTCTTTACTCTTCTTAGTATAGAGCGAATTCTAGCAAGTAATTCTTCTATTGCAAATGGTTTCACTATATAGTCATCTGCTCCTGCATCTAAACCTGCTACTCGGTCCATTACTTCATCTCGCGCTGTTAATAATATGATTGGCACATCTGATTGAGCACGAATTCTTCTACAAACTTCAATTCCATTTAATTTCGGTAACATGACATCTAGAAGAATGCAATCGAAACTTTCATTTATTGCTTTATTTAGTCCTTCTCTTCCGTCAAAAGCTAATGCAACATCAAATTGCTCATGACGCAATTCTAGTTCGATAAAACGTGAAATAGTTTTTTCATCTTCTACTATTAATATTCTTTTCGTCATCGTCTCACCTTCAAGCATTTAGGATCGATTAAATTATGTTTTGCACTTTTTAAGTGAAATCCACCAAAAAAGCCACAGAATAAGTTTAACTTATAATGTGACTTTTTGACGATTAAAAACCTCTAAACCTACTTTATTAATGTGAGATAAAAGAAGCCGTCTCCTTTTTAACAATTTGAATACAATTTTCATATTGTAATTGTTCATCGGTCTCTTCTTTACTAATCCATTTGAAATCGTTTTTTGAAATATCAATTTTATATTTAGCAGTAATTGTTGCATTTCCAATTAAAGTTAAGTCATATTGACCGTTTTTCTCAATGACTTTACATTTTACAAAACCACCTGGATTGAAAACAGTCACCGTTTCATTGTCCACATAGCCATAGATTTTTGCTACTAATGCAGAGGCAGTCATAGCAGTTCCACAAGCATTTGTAAATCCAACTCCACGTTCATATGTTCTAACGAAAATAGTGTCATTTTTCATTGGGTATGCATAACTTACGTTTATGCCATCTGAACAATATTCATTTTCCCCGTTTAAATACTGAGCTAATTTTAGTTGATGTTGATTAATTGTAATATACTCCTGATCTACAATACCTATTAGATGTGGATTAGGAACTGATACCGCTGTATATTTTATTTCGTTTGAAAACTCATTAATGATCTGATGACTAATTTCAGTTTGATTTTTATACTCCATTGGCAAAGTATCTAATTGGAATGATATTGGTGAGATTTCCACTGCATATGTAGGGATTGAACCATAAATAGGTTCTTCTCTCCTTACATTCAAGTTTGCCTTCATAGTTTCGATAACCGCTGCTTCTTTATCTAGCTTTTCACAAACATGCCTTGCCACACAGCGTAATCCATTACCACACATAGACGCTTCTGAACCATCTGCATTGATTACTCTCATTTTTGCATCTGCTACATTGGAAGGTAAAACGAGTAATAATCCGTCTGCTCCACCTTCATTTGATTCTTGGCATAACCATTTTGTAAGTTTTACCCAATCAAACTCGTTTTCCTGTTCGCTCTCATATAAATAAAATGTATTTCCAGAACCATGGACTTTTAAAAACGTTCTTTCCATACAACATCACTCCTCTAATTAATATCTTCTATCATAATTGTTAAAAAACTGTGAATCAACTAACTCTTGCAATTATTTAATTTTACAATGTTTACACACGTTAACAAAGATTTCACATTTATTTAATATCTTTACTATTGCAAGATGATATTTCTTTATTATATGATACTTCTACAAAATACTTATTTTTGCTGCTTTGATATGTAAATTATTTGGTATTAGTAATAATAAAAAATATCATACCAATTACTATTTTCTATGTATGTCATACTAACTGAAGTTAGAAAACCTAGGGAAACGATGGATACTGTATTTGCTCCATAGTTGATCGCCTAGTTTTTTTTAGGTCCTTTTTCTAAGAAACTGTTGCCTTGTGACTAAGCTTTTAATAGCAACTACCCTAAAAGGAGGCGTAAACATGTTAAAACACCGAGATCTATCAGAAACACATGAATTATACCAACTAATGAGTCATCCGTCTGTATTCCCATACGTAAGACAAAAGGCTTCATCAGCAGAAGAGTATTTATTTATGACGAAACAGCTAATAGAAGAGGAACAATTAGGTTTAACCATTTCGAGAACAATTATTGATGATTATGGTCAGCCAATTGGAACAATTAATTTATATGATATTGAAGATGGTGCAGGGTTTTTAGGAACTTGGATCGGTGTTCCATATCAAGGTATGGGATACAACCAAACTGCTAAAAAGGAATTTTTAACTGAACTTTTCTTCCAACACAATATTCATACAGTGTTTTTAAGAATTCGAAAAGGAAACGAAAAATCAAAACGCGCCTCCTTAAAATTACCTTATGTGATTGAAGCAAGTGAGACACATCAAGCTCTTTATGAAGAGATTAATTCTGGTGAGACAAAGTTTGATTTATTTAGAATTCCAAAGGACTTATTCTACCTTGTTACTGCCCATGAAAATAATGTGGAAGAAGAACAAGCAATGTAATGAATTCAACCATATATAAAAAGTCGACAAAACTTAAAACGATAAGTTTTGTCGACTTCTTTTATTTTTCATATTGTAAAATTAATTTCACCATTTCATCTGGAGTTTTTGGACTTTCTGCATTTGTCATTGATTGAATAATTTTCGGATTTTGATCTACAAGTCTTTGAATTGACTTTAAAAATGTATTTTTTGTTAACTCTTCCTCTTCTAGAACTAAAGCAAATCCTTGCTTTTTGAAAATATTGGCATTCAATATTTGATCGCCACGACTTTTAGCAGCAGATAATGGAATAAGTAACATTGGTTTTTTTAATGCTAAAAATTCATAAATTGAATTAGACCCCGCTCTAGATACGATATAATCTGAAGCATGTAACAGGTCAGATAGATCATTTGTGACATACTCAAATTGTTTATAACCTTTTAAACTCGTTAAAGTCTGATCTACGTTTCCTTTCCCACAAAGATGGATAATATTAAAGTTCACAAGTAATTCCGGTAAGTTACTTCGAAGTGCATCATTTAATACTACTGATCCTTGACTTCCTCCCATAACTAGGAGTACTTGTTTATCATCTTCGAATCCGCATTTACGAAGCCCTCTATCTTTTTTTCCTTCGAATAATTCTTGTCTTACGATGGACCCAGTACAAGTTGCTTTCTCACTTGGTAAATATTTAAGCGTATCCTCAAATATTGTAAAAACGTGTGAAGCAAATGGTAATGCAATTTTATTGGCTAAACCAGGTGTTACGTCAGACTCATGAATTACTACCGGAATTTTCGCCATTTTTGCCGCAATGACTACAGGTACCGAAACAAATCCACCTTTTGAAAAAATCATAGTCGGTTTAACTTTTCGAATAATTGACTGTGCTTGCAAAATACCAGCTAACACTTTAAATGGATCTGTAAAGTTTTTCATCGAAAAATATCTGCGAAGCTTACCACTTGATATACCATGGTAAGGTACATCTGGGAAACTTCCTGTAATCAATTCTTTCTCTATTCCATCGTGAGAGCCTATATAATGCACATCGTAGCCTTCTTTTAATAGGGAAGGAATGATTGCTTGATTTAACGAAACATGACCTGCAGTTCCGCCACCAGTTAGTATAATCGATTTTTGTTTCACAGTTATTCTCCTATCTTATGTAAAAACTTAAATTTTTAAGTTACACATTCAATTTTTTAAATTTATCGGATGATTGTTTTCCTGGATAATTAATAAATCCACAATAGTTATCTATGCGAAAGTACAACATTAAATGATGCCACTTTCTTTCCGATTTTAACATATCTTATGCAGATATAAATAGAAAAGAAGGTAAATACTTCAACTAAAAAATGCCCCAGTAGCAAGAACTACTTAAGGGCATACATCATTTTTATAGTTGTATAAATTGTTGTGTCCAGTAGTATCCATCCTCGACGAAACCAACACCAATATGTGTGTAGTTTGCATTTAAGATGTTTTGACGGTGTCCAGGAGATTGCATCCATGCTTGGACTACTTGCTGTGGTGTACGTTGACCTTGAGCAATATTTTCACCTGCAGCACGGTAATTAATGCCTGCTGCTTTTATTTGATCGAAAGGACTTCCATATGTAGGACTTGTATGAGAGAAGTAATTATTGCTCGCCATATCAGCTGATTTTGCTTCAGCAACATCCATTAATGGATAATTAAAAATTCAACCTCTTTAACATTATTACAGCAATATTACATCGTTTTTTCGCCGATTATTGAAATTTGATCAATATTTTCACCAATGATCACAATCTGAGGTTGCATTTTAATATATTCAGGCAACCATTGAACTAAACCGTATGCGTATTGAAATAACATCGGATTTTTCATGCCCTTAATCGGTACATAACCTTTCATACGGTATACTGTACTTGGCAATGAGTCGGACCCATTCTTCAAATTGTTGCTGTGTAAAATGTTCTTTGAATTCAACTAAACGTGAACTTAAATGTAAATGTATACCTATTTTAGCTGAATGAATGTCTCCCTGCTCTTTTCTAACAGTTGATTGTAATTGTTCTAGTAGTTTGAGTGGAACACGTCCATTTGTTGTTTGTAATAAAAACGCATTAGGATTTACTTGCTGAATTTCGTAGACAATTTTCGCTTGTTCGGACTCATTTAACAAATCAATTTTATTAGCTAATAATAGATGGGCATGTCGAATTTGTTCAAAAAATAAGCTTCTTACTTGTGGAGACAAAGTGTTTCGGTCTAACCAAAGTTTGCTATCAACTACAGTTACAATACCTTTAATGTTAAGTTGATCTGCGAATAATGGAGAATAAACAGCATCTAGTGCTTCTACTGGATGGGCAACGCCAGTCGTCTCGATTATGAGAACATCAAACTGTTCATTTGCCAGTAATGATTGTATTTGTGCTTCCGTTTTTTCACTCCCTGAACAGCAAATGCAACCTTCTAACATTTCTTTTAATGGAACTTCGTCATCAACCGCCTGTGAATCAAAATTTAATTTTCCAAATTCATTCATTATAACAGCTGGTTTGATTCCTTTTTCTTTTAACTGTCTAATCACATCTGTTAACATGGATGTTTTACCGCTTCCTAAAAATCCACTAAATAAAAATACATCTTTCATTTTTCAATAAACTCCTTTTATGAAGAAAGAGCTGATGTAGTTCATATGAACAAATCAGCTCTTAATTTACTAGTTATTATTCGGTTTCAGTAGTAGTTTGCTGCTGTAACAATTCATTAGCTTTTAATAAATGAGGGTCTTCATTTTGAATCTTTTGTCTTAAAGCCTCCATAATTGCATAAGTTGTATCGCCAACAATTGTACCTGTTTGATCTAATTTTTGATCTGCTTGGAATTCTTTTACAGCAGATTCAGTATCTTCATCAAACTCATTATCAACTGTTCCAACAGTATATCCTAATACTTCTAACATTTTTTCAGCATTACTTACTGTTGTAGAAACAGTACCAACTGTTAACTCAGTTTTAGGGTCAATATATGTTAACTTCGCATATTCAGGGTATTGTATTTCGAAATCTGGCTTAATTCCAGTTTCATTGATCCAATTCCCATTTGGTGTTAACCATTTACCTGTTGTATATTTTAAATTTGACCCATCCGGTAAAGTACTAATTGTTTGAACTGTTCCTTTACCAAAAGAAGTTAAACCAACAAGTTTAGCATTACCAGATTCTTTTAATGCACCTGCTAAAATTTCAGAAGAAGAAGCACTACCATTATCAATTAATACAATGATTGGAAGGTTATACTTCTTACCACCGTCAGCTAAAATTACCTCAGGTTCACCTTCGCGTCCTTGTACTTGAACGATTGGTTTTCCTTTTTCAATAAATAAATTAGCTATATCAAGTGCAGTGGATAAATAACCACCCGGATTTTGTCGAACATCTAATATAATGCTCTTCATTCCATCCTTTTCAAACTGTTCGAGTAATTTCTTCAAGTCTTCAAACGTTTTTTCACTAAATGAAGTGAGTTGGATTTTAGCAATTTTATCTTCACCCATTTCACCATAAACCGTTTCAATAGGAATCTCATCTCGAACAATTGTAATTTCTTGCAACGTTTCACTATCACCACGTTGAATCGTTAATGTAACAGGTGTACCTTTTTCTCCTCGAATTAATAATACAGCCTCAGAAGCACTCATTCCTTGAATACTTTCACCATCAACCATTAAGATGATATCTTCTGGAAGAATCCCAGCCTTTTCTGCAGGTGAATTTTTTATAGGAGAAACTACGACGATATTTCCGTTTTTTTCTTGAATTTCAGCGCCAATTCCTTCAAAGCTAGATGATAAGTCCGAATTAAACTGCGCTGCTTCTTCTTTGTTCATATAGTCTGTGTACGGATCTTCTAGTGCATCGAACATTCCGTTAATAGCACCATAAATAATCGTTTCATCGTCAACTTCAATATAATACTTTTCTTTCAATTCATCATATGCTTCATATAATTTCTTAAATTCTTCTCGTTCAACTTGAGGTTTTGTTTCAACAACTTCAACCACTTTTTCTTCACCAAAAGTTAAAGCGAAAATAGTTAATCCTGCAGTAAATATTATCGTTAAAAACATAATCATAATGAACGTGAATGGTTTTATACGTAAATAGTTTTTCGCAGGTTTGTCATGTTTTTCTACTTTTTCTCTATCATTCTCTAATGACACTTGACTATTTTGATTTTGTTGATTTTGTTGATTTTGTTCATCCATCTTTCTTCACCACTCTCATTTACACTTAACAACAAAGACGTTATTTTCATCTTAACAGTTTCATTTAATTACGAAAAGAAAAGACTGCCAATTAATAGACAGTCTTGTACTCTAGACTATTCAATAGTGTTAGCACCATTACATTCAATATTGAAATTAAAAGAAATTGACTTTTAGTCTTGGATTGCAGCTTCAAGAGCAACAACAATCATATCGTTGAATGTAGTCTGTCTTTCTTCAGATGTTGTAACTTCTCCAGTAATGATATGATCAGAAACTGTAAGAACAGAAAGTGCTTGTCGTCCAAATTTTGCAGCAAGTGTATAAAGAGCAGCAGATTCCATTTCAACAGCAAGTACGCCGTATTGGGCTAGTTTTTCATTTTGATTTTCATCAGAGTAGAACATATCTGCTGTCATAACATTTCCGACTTTAAGGTTTAGACCAGCAGCTACTCCTGCATTGTAAGCTTTTAAAAGTAAATCAAAATCAGCAATTGGAGCATAGTCGATTCCGTTAAAGATAATTTCATTCATCTTTGAATCTGTTGTTGCACCTTGTGCTAAAATAACGTCTCTTACTTTTACGTCTTTTTGAATGGCACCGCATGTCCCAACACGGATTAATTTTTGAACACCATATTCTTGCATTAACTCCGTTACATAAATTGAGATAGATGGAACACCCATACCTGTCCCTTGAACAGAAACTCGTCTTCCTTTATAAGTACCTGTATAGCCGAACATATTTCGAACTTCATTGTAAATCGTTACATCTTCTAAAAATGTTTCAGCAATATATTTTGCACGTAATGGATCTCCAGGTAATAAGATAATGTCTGCAATTTCACCTTGCTTTGCATTTATATGAATACTCATTGAATCCCTCTTTCTTTCGTTGTTAAATTTCTTTTGTAGACTTCATAGAATTCTAAGTGTTTTCTTATTTGAAAGATTTTCTCTCATTTTACAATATACTTTTTTTTAAATGTTTGTGCAATCCTAAACATTTTAATATTTGCACTAATTATATTTTGTGAACGGATTTATTTCTGATACTTCAATCTGTAAATATCCCATAATTCATCAAAAGCAGAGGTTGATAAAAACTCATCTGCTTGTATTTCTATGTAGCTAGATAATTCTTCGAAGGATGTACTCGTTTTTGGAAAGCCGTGGTCATTAAAAGCACTTTCTGCAAATCTCGATTTTTGATCTGACCAATCTCCACCTCTAAAGGTTAGAACAAATTCATAAAAACTTTTTTCCATATTCAATTCTCCTTGTAATAAAATCCATAAAGAACACTACTGAAAGATAAAGGCCGCCACGAAAGATACTCTTTCTTGACAGCCTACTCGATTAGATTTATTCAAATACTTTCAAGTATTCACCGTAACCTTCTTCTTCTAATTTTTCTTTTGGGATAAAACGTAAAGAAGCGGAATTAATACAGTATCGTAATCCACCTAATTCACGTGGTCCATCTGGAAATACGTGGCCTAAATGAGAATCTGCAGTTTTACTTCGAACTTCCACTCTTCTCATTCCATGTGAAGTATCGAATCGTTCTTCAATTTCTTCGTTTTCAATAGGCTTTGCAAAACTCGGCCATCCGCACCCTGCATCGAACTTATCTTTCGAACTAAATAATGGTTTTCCGGATACGATATCAACATAAATTCCTTCTTCAAAATGTTGGTCGTATTCATTTTGATATGGTGGTTCTGTGCCATTTTGTTGTGTTACATAATATTGCATCTGTGATAACTGTTTCAAACGCTCTTCTTTATTCATTGTTATTCCCCCAATGTTGTTGAATGAATGCAGCTCTACCAGATCCGATATGATATCGATCATAATGTAATGGATTTTTTTTATAATACTGTTGATGGTATTCTTCTGCTGGATAGAAAGGTTTTGCTGGAAGTATTTTCACAGCGATTGGTTTATTGAATTTACCAGACTTCTCTAATCGTTCTTTCGATTCTTCCGCAATTCGTTTTTGTTCATCATCATGATAAAAGATAGCAGTAGTATAGGATTCACCACGATCATAAAATTGGCCACCAGGATCTGTTGGATCAATTAAAGTCCAATATAACTCCACTAATCTCTCATATGGATAAATATCAGAATCAAATGTGATTTGTACGGCTTCTAAATGACCAGTAGTCTCCGAACAAACTTGTTCATATGTAGGGTTTTCAACATGTCCACCTGTATAACCAGAGATCACTTTTTCAATCCCTTCCATTTGGTCAAAAGGCTTTACCATACACCAAAAACAGCCTCCAGCAAATGTAGCAATTTGTTTTGTCATATTATCCCCTCCTAATCGTTCGGTACTATAACCTCTAGTAAAATACGGTCATTCCGTAAATCTATTTCTTTCGCACGAACTTTTGATCCGTCAGCAACAGTTAGCTGTGAAAGATCTACAAAAATCTCTTCTTCACTAGGTCGAATAACTACCCATTCTGGAAATTCAACCGTTTCCTCTAACAATACTAAAACCATGGATGGCTTTAAATCAATCTTTCCTACATTTATTTTAGAATATTTTAAATGTAAATTACCATTTTCATTAACGATTGGTTCAAAATCGATTTGAATAGGAAATGAAACCCCTAATGCTATAATTTCACTGAAAATAGAAATCTGATCGTCCATTGTTATGGCGACAGGTAAAGTTTCTGTGTTTAATGCTTCACGTAAATATTTTAAAGCGAGCTTTTCAAAATCCTTAGTTGTAGTTTCTACTAAGAGCACACTTCCCTTTGCATCTTTGACAGGAGGAAGTGGTACATCTTCAGTCGGTGAAGTCGCCAATATTATTAACGATGTTATTACAGCTATGATAGCACCCGCTAAAACAAAGAAGGCGACTTTCCATTTATTCATCCTAATTCACTCCCGAATTTTTTACAACAAATAAGCTTTGTTTAAAGTCTTAAATATTGTTATAACTCCGATAATAACAATGACTATTAATATTATAATTATATGTATAAAACTCTCAACTAATCTCTTAGTATTCCCAAGTTTCTATGTCTCATTCCTATTATTACTTTAAATCGTGGGAAAAATTAGAAATAATAATCACATTATCCTTTTAAGATAAACAACGTAAATAATTTCAATACGTTCCATTCATTCGCAAACCTTTTGTTAAATTGGTATATAATCGAGTAGGAGACTAGCCATTAATTGGCTAGTCGACCTCTCACACCACCGTGCATACGGTTCCGTACACGGCGGTTCAATAACTTAAGTACCTATGCTCATATAGCTTATTTAGGTCTTTTATCCCCCACTTTATGAG
>NZ_JBMIRP010000079.1:0-20552 GCF_049202975.1 Ureibacillus sp. MALMAid1270
AAAACAAGCATTTTTCCGCTCCTCATTCTAGAAAGATGCTTTTCAGAAGAAAAATAATCATGATTCTTTCAAAGGGATCGGGAATCTAATCGTTTTTGGCCTAAAACCCTGATTTATGTTCGAGGTATGAATAATTCAGGACTAAGTAAAGGTTGCTCTTTCAAATAGACCTCTCCTAAAGTTTTTATTACCATTATTAACCACTTCAGAAAGGTCTATACTTATTTAGTTGTCTTCTATATTATCATCTATAAAATCGCCTTGAATTATTTTGTATGCTTCGTCTAAAACGTGTGGTGAGAGTATTGCCTTAGTAAAGTCATCAAATGACTCTTCAAAAACTCCTAAAATATCGTATGCTTCTTGAATAATTGGTACTAAGTAACCCACTTTTCCCTTACTTTGATAATGAAGTATTTGCGGAAGACCTGTACTAATATCACCGAGACCAATTTTCATTGGAAATTTTAATTGTTCTTCAATGCTATTCAAAAGTTTGCAAAAATCCTCATTGCATTCCTTAAAACGGTGTAATGTTCTTGGACGATATCTTGACTTATATTGTTCATCTAATTCTCTCAACTCAGTTGCTTCAGGTATACCCATCAAGACTAAAGTAACATTAGTCTTATTAGCCATATGTTTTATTGCATCCATAGCAGTCTTTTTATTAAAAGGAGATGATTGGATATTATTAAGTTCATCGATGATTATCATCCTAACTTTTTGTTTACTTATTAAATGATAAGCTCTAGTTTTTAAATCGTTTATTCTAGGAACCCCACCTAAACGTGGGGATCCTAATGCATAAATTAATTCATGATAAAATTCCAAAAGTGTAAAGGGGTGTGGTGTTTCCATGTATATTATGGGCTTAATATCAATCTCTGTTTCATCATCTTCAACAATTGTATATTCTGGATATTTCCGAATATAATTTTCTGCCATTCTGGTTTTGCCTACGTTTGATGGACCTGTAATAAATAGATGTCTAGTTTTCCCATTTCTCTTAATATGTGAATCCATAACCTTATAAATTGATTCCACTTCAGGAAGAACAATATTTAAATTTTTTACTCTCTCAGCAAATTCTTTATATTCATTGAAATTCATGTAATAATCATTCACTCTCATTACAAATTTACAATCCTTAACTTTCTATTTATCTTCATTAAATTTTTGAATTGCATTTGCTAATAATTGTTGATAAGTGGAAGTATTCTCCCTTTTATCAACCAATTCAGCCTGATTAATAGTACTGACCTCGACCTCCCAACCAATCCGTTCTAACTGCTGCCTCGTTCTTAAATTGGTTTTGTATGCTTTTTCGATATCCTTTTTAAGTTCATTTTT
This sequence comes from Ureibacillus sp. MALMAid1270, assembly GCF_049202975.1. Classification (NCBI taxonomy): domain Bacteria; kingdom Bacillati; phylum Bacillota; class Bacilli; order Caryophanales; family Caryophanaceae; genus Ureibacillus; species Ureibacillus sp. MALMAid1270. The sequence continues at coordinate 1,354 of NZ_JBMIRP010000079.1, forward strand.
CGCTTGTAAAATTTGACTATCCGTTGCCAACTTATTCCTTTTCAGTTCACCATTCTCTCGCAAATGTTTCATAAGCAATTTAAACGTGTAAGCGTTCATTCCCTTTACAGAATCATATGTGGGGAAAGCAATATTAACCCTAACGTATCTTTCTTCGTTTGGTGGTTTTATATAAACATATGAAATATCATCTATATCATATTTAACAAGATATTTAACTTCTCTTTTATCTATTAAGTGAGACATGGCATTTGAACGATAAATTCGATTATCAATTCTTATTCCATCCTTTGTATAAGGCTTGAGCATAGTGGGAAGTAATAATACTTTATAATCTTCCTCTTCCTCTGGCTCAATAAAGTCAGGTAATCCAGCTATTTTAAGACCCTCATAATACCGTGCCATTGGTGAATTACAATCTAATGGTAGCCCACTATGTTTTTGATAATGGTATATATCAGTTATATATCTAGTTAAAATTCTTTTAACGTCTTCAAGGCTTAATAATGCATTTTCAGTAGAATTATATTCACCTTTTTGGAATATGTTACTTTTAGTTGTACCTTCTAAATTGTGTAGTACCTGAGTGTTAAACGTGCCAATTAATCTCTCAATAGTGCCTCCATATCTCGGTGTTGCTATAGGTCGAAATCTAATATTAGACTCTATAGTGTCATTCACAAGACGTTTTATTTCAGTATTGTGAAATTCCTTACCATTATCAAACTGTATACTTCTTGGAACTCCGAATATTTCCCAATTATTAAATGTTCCATATTGATCTTTAGTATTTTTAAAAAGTATACCGTGTTGAATTGCTTTTCTAACTCTATTTCCAGATGGGGGTTCAAAGGAAATATACATACACCAAACCATTCTAGAATAAACGTCAATACCAAGAGTTATCCACGGTCTACCTTTAACAACCCCACTTTTTTCATCAATTACTTCTATATCCATTCTTGTATGGTCAATTTCAACTAGATGTAAAGGATAAAGTGCTTCGTTATTAGCAAATCCTCGGTTAACATCTTCATATTTAGCAGATCCTTTCCTTCCAAAGCGCATTCTTTCAATTATTTTTGGAGAAATTCGTTCAAGTATTTTATACAGTGTGATCCTAGCAGGAGGTGTTATGTTATTTACGAAACATTTGATTTCAATATTATTAATTATCGTAGCTTTATTTTTTTGATGTATAGTTAAAAAGTCATTCTCAATTACTTCCTTAATTATTGGTATATATACATCGTCAAGGCGAACTTGTATTTGATCAAGTATTTGGTCAGGATTCATAGGATCACTAATTATTAATGTTTTATTATCAGAACGATAGTGATAACCTGTCCCCAAATTGGAAATCAATCCCTCTTCTCCATATTGTGGGTTTGCACTAGCTGCATGTCGATATTTAGATAAATATCTTTTAATCGTCCTAGCTGACAGGGAATACTTTTTACTCAATCGCTCAATTAAAAGTTCCTGTGTTAATTTTTGGGGATTTTCTTTTTCATTTAACAAGTCACTATTATTCTCAAGAAATTCAACATATGATGGGAAATGTTCTTGTTTTAATTTCTCTAGCAATAATAAAGGTCTTATGATTTTCAATCTTTCTGAAACTTGTTCCCTTTTCTTATCATTTATTGAATCTAATATAGAAAAGTACTTTGTTTTATCATTTTCTATTTTTTTATTTAGTAATTTTCCCGCACGGAAAGAAGGGTTCGTAATTAGTTCAAAATAATTAATTGATATTGCATCAACACTTGTATCCTTCTTTTTTAAAGTAACAATGGGTGGGTCTATGGCTAATATGATATAGGTAAGTCCGTAGTAAGTTACTTCTCCGTTTATTTTAAGGTTGTTAACCTGCAAATATATCACCATCCAAATTTAAATAGGGTAATAACTGCTTATCAAGTCTATTCAACCTAATCTCACTAAATTGATTGATTTTTTTTGTTATATCGATATCTATAGCTCCATTAGCAATAAGATAGTAAATATTCGGCATTATTAATAAAGGATTAATCTTAGTAACAAAGCTATACGCTAAATCATGTATTGTTACTTCTTTCATATGTTTTAAACGGTAATTAATTTCTTGAGTCCATCGATCATAACTTTTTCTTTTCTTTAAAAAACCGTTTAAAAACTTAATATTATATAAAACTTCTTCGGGTAGTGCTTTGGGATATATTACCTTATAATCCCACTCCCGCGTTGCTGCATACCTAAGACAAGCTCTATTGATAAGGGTATGTTTTTTACTCTCTTGTGGTGCCTCCTTTATCTGAAAAATAGTCGGTTTAATTGAATCTCCGAAAACCAAAACATCGGGAACATGAACCCAATGCTTCTTATCTCCATCTTCGGTCATAAAAGGAACCTCAATCTCTAATGGCTGTACATAATAACTCTTGACTTGTCCGGCCAACTCTAGAAAGAAATAAAATAAGCATTCTCCCATGGACTCATATTCAATAGTTCTTTGCATTTTGTTACTATAAAAGGATCCTTTTATATGATGTATTTTCCAGCTTAAATTATTGTTTACCTTTCTTTTTGGAAAGTACTCCATTTCTTCTTCTTTCCATCCAATTTGATCATAATTTTTATACATTTTAGCCCTCTCACTAACCGCCATAGTCGTAATATATCTTCCCTTATATATCCATTTAATATTTAAAATTAGATCTAAAATGATTCCCCCAATCAATCCCTTGTTCAGCAAAAAACTATTTCAAACAACTCTAAAGTTTCTTTATTAATTAATTTGCAGGTTTTATAGGTCTTATAATAACAATAAGGAAGTTTTTAATGTTCTAACAAAATCAGTAGTCATAACAATTGGTACTCCCTGTACATGTGGATGCTTAATACATAGCCGTTTAGCAATCTCAATTTTTACTTTGAAGTAGTAATCTTATATCTATAAAATTCATCAATCCATTTAGGATGTATTAATATTTTCTCTAATGTAAAAAGTGAGTATGATGAATTCAATTAGTTTTCCATTTCAAATGTCTAATTAACCAATCTTCTGAAGCTACTCTATTGTCATGTACTTGAATAAAAGGCATTAATCCTTTCCACTACCATCTTTTAATCGATTTTCTTGTAGTATTGTTATTCTAAAATATTTTTTATAGATTAATCCCCCCTTTATAAACACAAAAAACCAAAACTTGAAATGGATACTTAAATAAACAGTGTGTCTGTTGATACACTGCTTATTTTATCCTTTTCAAATTATGGTTTTTTTGACGTTTTTATTGAGTTTTTATATTTAAAAATAAGTCATTTCCGGAAATAAATGAATTATCTAATTACTTAAATATAGCTCAATCCAAAAAATGTTATGTGCAATTTAATTGTATATTGTTTGACCATGAAATTTCAATAGATTTTTGATTAATAACGAAACATAAAGATCTTCACTTTTTTCTTTTATCCACTAAAAAAAATATTAGTTATGATGTTTAACTACTCTTTTATCAAGATCAAAAGAATATACAATCATTGTCATTCCTATCTGTTTTTTCATATTTTGAGCTAGTGCTTCATATTTTTGTAAAAAAAGCAGGTGAGGTGGGTATATGTTTAAATCAAAAAAATAATGAAATTTAATTGTGATAGCGAAGCTTAGTTGGAGAATTAACACCGTTTTAAGTTAGTATTTCTATAAACATGGAGATTAATTGAGGCATTTATGCAGCAAAAAATTCTTAAAGCTTATTTTTGAATAAGTTATTGAAACTCTTCTTTTTTCCTTCTATCAATCTAATCGTTTCTTCTTCTTCTTGTTTTTTCTTTATTTCTTCATTTCTTTTATCATTCTCTCTTTTTAAATCTAGTTTATATTTTTCTTCTTTAACTTTATTTGTAATATACGTACACCATACACCTTCGTGATCCCATTCAATTTCTAAACTACATTTTCCAGGATTTGCTAGTTCAACTGTTCCTTCATGCCAGTCAATTTTTAGTCCAGTTGATTTATACACTTGGAAAGTATCATTATCACTAAATACTTCTATTCGAATGGTCCATTCAGACCACTCCGAGAAATGCACTCTAAAATTATCAAACTCTAAAATCCTATACATAGCATCTGAACTATCTCTATCAGTAATTTTTAGTCCAATTAGATGTCCATTTTGAACTAAATCAAGTAGAGTCAATAATTTAATTTTCTCTGGTTCTAATACCTCACTTTTTATAATTTCAACTTTTCTCTTACCAAACAAGCGCATTATATCCCCCCATTTTATACTTTTCATAAATATATATGTTCTCATGTGTAGATTATTCTCCTTTTGTATGCCTATAGAAAGCCCTAACGTGACGGATTTGACCCTTACAGATTGGAATAGAAAGGCACTTTAAGCCCTACTGGACAAGGAGTTTGGGAAATATTGAATAAAAGAAAAGGCTGAATTCCTATTGAAGCCAGCCCTGTACTTTAATTGATTTTTGATTGAAAAATCGTTTGACCCATATTGCACTATGTGTTTTCCAGGAACGGTGTATCTACCATTCTCAAAAACCATCATTATATAAATTAATGCTTCGCTTCTTCAATAAAATGATATTTAGAAAGTGAGATATAGACATTGCAATGGTCACATTTAATATACCAATCGAATTGAATTTCTTTTATTTTATTTAAATCAATACTTGTAACTTCCTCACACTCGTCGCAGTATAATGGTATTTCAATATCACGCAAAATTTCCTCTATATATTCCTTACCTACATCTTCATTAATACTGCTAAACCATTTTGTTTCTAAAAAGACGTTATTATAGAGTTTTGTTATAGATGGAATTGATTCAAATAATTCTTCGTATAATTTAATAACAACTCCAGTTGAATATAGCATTAAAATCGGCAATTTTGCATAATAGTAATCCCATCTGTCAATAAAATCTTCTTCCGTTAAAAAAATATTATTAAAATCGATTGTTCGAATAGATCTTGCTGTAGTTACTAAATGATTTGCCTTGTTCCACATTAGCTCTAATCCAAAAGGAGAATTGTAATTATACCTCAAGTCATACATATAGTTAACATCTAATTGATTTAATAATTTTTTAAATTCATTTTTATTCATTGCTTCAAGCAATATTTTCCTCATTTTTTTATTTTGAAATTTCCTAATTCCTCCGATTTCGTACTTATCTATATCCCCTGCATCTATCAATGATAATAGTTCATCCCCGTATGTACATAACCATTCTAAGTAAAACAAATTATCTTTAAATGGCTTTCTTAATAGTGTATATGAAACTGCAGTCTTACCTTTTTCGGATGCTTTTAGCGACTCTAAAACAAAACTTAAAAAGTCTCCCAGTAGGGAATGGAACAATTTCCTTTTTAGAACAATACTTGCTTCTACCTCATATTCATTATTTCTTAGCCAATCAATAACATCTGCTGCTTGCTCTATCCCCTGTAAGCTTGCTCTCCCATTTTCTTCAATTGTATAACCCTTAAGTTGATCATTTTCGAGACACTCATGAAAAATACTTACGCAAACATCATGTAAATATAAACATAAATTATGTTTGATTATATATTTCCCTGGTATATGAATCTCATCATAATATGTCATCAATTGAACTCCTTTTAAATTTTAATGTTACCTACTATTATATCTTTGATTAGAACGCACTTCATATTTTTAAAATAATCAAAACCTACACTACCTAAGTTTATAATGAAAGTGTTCCAATTTAAGTGAAAAGCATTAAGTTCTACCAGGTTATTATATTGATTAATTTTTAGGTATTACAAAAAATACTCCAAGTTGAATAAATACACACATATCAACTGGAGTTATTTAATATATAATTTAAACTAGTGTCTATAATTATAGTACTTCAACTTGTCCCATCATACCGTTTTCTTCATGTTCAAGAACGTGACAGTGGAACATGTAAATGCCTTTGTTATTGAATCTCACAGCTAGTTTCACTGTTTGGTCTGGTTCAATTGCAACTGTGTCTTTCCAGCCTTGTAATTCTACAGATGGTTCTTTTCCATCTATCGAAACGATTTTAAATTGTGTTCCATGAATATGGAATGGATGTGTCATTCCGCCCATCATATCTGGTTTATTATAAATTTCCCAAATTTCTGTTTCACCTTGTTTTTGAGTAAAATCAATTCGGTTCATATCAAATTGTTTGTCATTGATATATACCATTTCACCCATACCAAATAATTCAAGTTTTTTCGTTACAGGTAAATTTTTTTCTTCTTCTGTAACTACATAATCATTTAATGTTTCTGGAATTTCTACTGTATTTGTCCTTTGCTCATCAATCTTAAATGGCAATAAGATTGAATCTGCTTCATTTACTAAAGCTACAACGTTTGAAGTATCAAATTTTGAAAAATCTACAACAATTTCTGCACGTTCACCAGGAGTTAATGTAATTTCTTTCATTTCATTTGGTTTATTTAGAAATCCACCATCTGTTGCAATTTGTTCGAAAGTATCCCCTGTGTTTAATTTTAAAGTATAGTTACGGGCATTTGATCCGTTCAATAAACGTAAGCGTACTTTCTCTTTTCCTACTGTCAGATTAGGATTAAGAGTTCCGTTTACTAACATTGTATCGCCAATTGTTCCATCTTCATTACGAACCGCTTGATAATCAAACTGTTTATCCTCATTAAATTGTCTATCTTGGAATACTAGTGGGAAATCATTTATTCCATATTCATCAGGCAATCCTAAATTTTTAGAGTTTTCATCTTCCACATAAATCAATCCTGCTAATCCTTTATATACTTGTTCAGCTGTTGCGCCCTCAGGATGCGGGTGGAACCATAGAGTCGACGCACCTTGACTTACAGTGAATTTTACATCTTCTGTTGCACCTGGTTCTAGTATTTGATGAGGGCCACCATCTCCTTCACCTGGTATTTCAACTCCATGCCAATGGAATGTTGTCGGTTCAGGCAGATGATTTTTCGTTCTGAATGTTACAGTTTCACCCTCACTTACACGAATAACTGGTCCTAAGAATGATCCATTATATCCGTATGTATCTGTTTGGATACCATCAAAAATTTCAGTTTTACCTTGTTGAGCCGTAATATCAACAACTCCATCCTTAGCTTCTACTAGTGGTGGAAGTGCTAGTTCATTTTCACCTGTCGAATTATTTAGTTCTAATGGATTTGTATGACTTGCATGACTATTTTCCATATTCATCATTTCTTCATGGGACATATTAGAATGATTCATTTCTTCCATATCTGCCTTTTTTTCAGAAGCTGTTTTCGTATTGATTGCACTACATCCGCCAGCTATAACAGCAGTTGCAATTAATGCAGTCATCCATAACCTTGATTTCATGCTTATTCCTCCTAAATTCTGTTTACATTTAAAATGTAACAAAGAAATATGGAGAAATTATGGATATAACAAACTATCATTGAATAGATTTTTTTAATTTTATATAAAACTCATAAAGTAATTTTAAATATTCCTTTCAATAAAGAGAAAACAAAAAAAGACCCCATTCCAAAAAGGAACAAGGACTACCCTAATAACATAATTCACACTTTTTTATCCCATCTCGCCTATACCAATCAATCATTAATTTAAAAGAAAAGTATACATTGTCAACATCATTGTAATTATAATACCAACTCCGAGAATTGAATAACCTATCCATTTGAAGTCGTCTACTTTTTGAAATTTTAGATATTCTTTATAACTGATTTCTCCTTTTGCAAACTTTAAACCCATGTCATCTGGATTAATAGTAAAAGAGTTATTATTATCATCTTTTAAAATTATTTTTGTAATTAGATCGTTTTTATTAAAAAGGATAGGTTCGAATTGTGGTTCCCAACAATATCCTTCTAGAAATTCAACTCTCGCGACTTTGAACAATGAACTTTTACTTATTTCCTCGTAAACACGGTATGATTGATTTTCAATGAAATTGTTATTGACACACATATTCTCACCTCGCGTTTCAAATTTGTATTGCACTTATGCTTTTTATTTATTCTATGCTGTTTCTAGGATACTTCTTGTATTTTAGTAGGTAATATTAATTTTAGAAGTATGTCCCATGTGATTATGTGAACCATTTGATTCTGAATTGAATTGTTTTTCTGCATATGAAACCCCACCAATAAAATAAAAAGAAATCAAAATTGTAATAGTTAGGGGTTTTATAAACCAAAACTTGTTATTTCTTTCCTTTAAATTCGTCCTTTTGGCAAAAATCGCAAATAAAAATACCGTTGAAATGGACAGAAACAAAAAAATTCTAACTAGAGGAACAATTTGATTTTGGCTTATCAACATCTCACCTAACATGGCTCCCATCATACCACCCATTACCCCGGCCATTACACCATCTAACACTGACAGAATTCCGAAATTACTTCCACACAATAAACCTACAAAAATGCCTATGAATATTGACAACATTGTAGAAAGGTATAAATCCCCTTTATAAGTAAAACCAAAAAGAACTCCAACAGTTAAACTGAGATTCATACTGAAATACATCGAAATCATCATTCCCTCCATGGGAGTGACCTTTCGTTTAAACATTCTTGATTGTACGAGCACGATAATCGTTAACAGGAATAGTGATCCTAGAATAAATAGTTGGTAATACCCCATCCAACTCTCCTTTATATATGTAGGTTTTATAATCTTATAAAAGTATACTGTATACCCCTCACCGGTATGCATAAAATAACTAGTCATTTAAACTTCTAAATAAAAAACAGCCTTGATTCCAGTAGAATCAAGGCGCATAATTCAATCTATTAATCTATTCTCAACAATTGTGCATTAATGGAAGCAATAATTGTACTTAATGACATAACAACAGCTCCTATTGCAGGTGTAATAACAATACCTACATTAATTAAGAATCCTGCTGCTAGTGGAATGGCTAATATATTATATCCAGCAGCCCACCATAGGTTTTGAACCATTTTTCTATGGCTTGCTCTCGATAATTTTAGTGTATTTAAAATGTCTACTGGTTTGCTGTTTACTAATACAACATCGGCCGTTTCTATGGCAACATCGGTTCCAGTACCTATGGCAATACCTAAATCAGCTTCAGCTAAGGCAGGTGCATCATTTACACCGTCTCCAACCATCGCTACTTTCATGCCATCTTCCTTCAATACCTTTACATTTGATGATTTTTCATGTGGCAGTACTTCTGCAATTACTTTGGTCATACCTAACTTTTCACCAACATACTGTGCAACACGATTGTTATCACCCGTCATCATGATGCTTTCAATTCCTAAACGATTTAACTCTTTAATAATTTGATAGGAAGATTCTCGGATGATGTCCGCTAATGCAATCATGCCTTGAAGTGCATTCTCTTTTAACACGAATATAACCGTTTTTCCTTGTTGCGCAAGTGTCTCATATGTTTCAGTATCAAATGGAATGTTCTTTTCTCTTAACACCCCTGGACTTACAATCGCGATTTCCGCTCCATTAACTTGGGCAACTAATCCTTTACCAGTGAGATTTTTATAATCTTTTACTTCATAAAGGTCTAGATTACGCTTTTTACCTTCTTTAACAATTCCATGTGCGATTGGATGTTCAGATTGTGTTTCAACTGAGTATGCTAGTTTTAATAATTCCTCTTCACTTACACCTGAAGTAGGATGTATATCTGTCACACCAAAGTTTCCTTCTGTTAACGTACCTGTTTTATCAAAAACGATTCGATTAATTCTAAATGCACTTTCAAATGCAGTTCGATTACGAATTAATAATCCTTTCTTGGCAGCGATCGAGGTAGATCTAGATGTGACAAGTGGTGTTGCGAGCCCTAGTGCATGTGGACACGCAATAATTAATACCGTTACCATTCTTTCTAATGCAAAATCAGTATCTCCTGTTGTCATCCAATAGGCAAATGTAAGAACACCTGCAACAACGGCAACGTAAAACAACCATTTCGCTGCAGTATCCGCAAATCCTTGGGCTTTGGATTTTGTTTTCTCGGCATCGCTAACAAGTTGAATCACCTGAGCTAAATAGGTGTCGCTACCTGTTTTTTGAACATTAATTTTCAAGACACCTTCACCATTAATCGATCCACCAATGGCTTCCATACCAATTGTTTTTTCTATTGGTACAGATTCTCCTGTTAACATTGATTCATCAACAGTTGAATGTCCTTCGAAAATCATTCCATCAAGAGGTATTTTCTCTCCTGGTTTAACTAAGATTTGGTCACCTTGTTTTAAATCTTCAACAGAAACTTCTATGATATTACCGGAAGTATCGATTTTATGAGCTTCTTTTGGCATTAGCTTAATCAACTCTTCTAATGCTTTTGATGCACCCATGATGGATTTCATTTCTATCCAATGCCCAAGTAGCATAATAACAATTAATGTTGCTAACTCGAAGTAGAAGTCACTACCTTCTATGAAGAATGCTGTTAATGTGCTATATACATAAGCAGTAACGATGGCCAGTGAGATTAATAACATCATTCCGGGTACTTTATCTTTTATTTCACTCCAAGCTCCAAGTAAAAACGGTTTTCCCCCATAAAAAAAGACGATTGTTGACAGAAGGAATAATAAAAATGTGTCCCCTGGAAAATCAACATGATAGCCAAACAACATTTGGATCATCATTGATAAGTATGAAATCGGAATCGTTAAAACTAAAGAGACCCAAAATCTTTTTTTGAAATCCCCGATTGAGTGTCCGTGGTGTTTGTCGTGACCCCCACCATGTTCACTATGATGATTGTGTCCTTTATCAATATTTTGGCTATGCCCACTATGGTCATGTTTTTGATGATGATGTTCATGTTTATCCTGTGATGTGTGGATATGCTCTCGATGGTTGTGTTGTTCTGATAGATGAACTTGCTCAATGTGATTATGGTTATTATGTACTCCATTCATTGCGAGTTCGTGATCACTATGATTGTGATGATTATTGCCCTCATGAACATGGTGGTTATGAGTTTGTTTCTGGTAGTTAACTTCATTTCCATGATTATTACTATTTCCCATTAACCCCACACCTTTGGAATTATTTTCATCTTAATATATCACACATTACCCATATAGGGTATGTGGCAAATTCTTTCTTAACAATAATTACAAAATGTTTATATTCCCCAATATGTAATGGTATCAAATACGCCAATTATGATTAGTGTAACGCCCGCGATTTTTTGAATCGTTCTTCCAACTTTCATACTCTTCTTCATAATGAATCCTTTTACATCAAAATACCAAATGAGTCCAAGAATAATGATTAATGGAACGGATGTAGCAACACCAAAAACAGCTGGTAATATGGCCCCATATGAAGTTGATACAACAGTAGGCATCAACCAAACAAAAAAGAGAACAAACATCGTTGGACAGAATGCAATGGCAAAACTAGCACCTAAAAGAAAGGATCCAATTTTCCCTTCTTTTAAACTCGTTGGAATCTGCAAGCTTACTTTGTTAAAAAACTTTAACCTCATTATTCCAAGCAATACTAGACCTGTAATAATCATTAAAGGCCCAATAATTTTACGGAATATTGGAAAATATCCAGTGATTTTCGTTTCAAAGGATTGTCCAAATATCCATACAAACAAACCAATCAAACTATAAACAACAACCTTTCCAGCAATAAAGGAAATAATTTCTCCCCAGTTATTATCCATTCGAATTGTACGGTTTCCGTATAAGGTGATGGCACTAATATTACCTGTCAATTGGCATGGTGCAAATGCGCCAATCAATCCGAGAAGAATTGCAACAATCCATGCTGAATGTTGATACGAAGTTAAGAATGTTGAAATAGGTCCTGTTATAGTTAAACTGATATCAGACAATATACTATACATTCATCTCACACCTAAAATTTACTTAAATTGCGTTTGTAACAAAAGACCTCTGCAGGTTCTTGTGCTTTTATATCAATTGCATCGTTGTAATGCATGTACCATCATTTTTAAAAGTAGAAAATTTAGACTCTGCTTTTTTTCCTTCATGCTCAATAGTAATGTTGTATGTTTGATCACGTGGTAACCACAAATCGATAAAGCCGTTTACTTGAGTTTGTAATGTTTCATCTAACACCACATTACCGTTAGAATCTTCTATATATACATCAAATTGTTCGTTTACCAATTCTCCTTGGCAACTCGTTAAACTATGTATTTCACACGGATGTGTTTGGTTAATAAACGGTGCAATCGAAACAAAAAACTCATCTTTTGGTAATTCATAGATTACTTCTTTACCGTCATTTTCTGTCACAACAATTTGTTCAGATGTGATTGATGCTGATTTTGCCTCTAAATTTCGAACACTGTAATTTTGAACCAATTCCTTAATATCTTCTGGCTCTCCAACATTTGCACTACTTTCTTCATTTGCATTTTCTCCATTACAAGCAACTAAAAATATTGCAGCAAATAAAGTCACAGTTAACATTTTAATTTTCATTTATCTTTCACCTCATGTTTTATTTGGTTGTTCTTTACTAACTCCATTTATAGCCAATTCCCCAAGCCGTTTTTAAAAATTCATCTGTTGGAAATTTTGCTTTTCTAAGTTTCTCTCTTAAGTTTCGAATATGTGAGTCAACTGTTCGAATATCGATATCTGTTTCGTAATCCCATGCAATTTCTAATAATTCTTCTCTTGTAAAAGTTTTAGAGGGTCTCGAGATTAATGCTTTAATAATATTAAACTCTTTTAAAGTAAGTTGAGATGTTGAATCCTGATAGTGTAAAGAATAGGTTTCACAATCTAATGTAAACTCTTGATAAGTAATAGTAGATTTATCATTATCATTAGAAGTACGTCTTAATATTGCATGTACTCTTGCCACCAGTTCTCTTTCATCAAAGGGTTTTGTAATATAATCATCTGCGCCAATTTCTAGTCCTTTTACTAAATCGTTTTTATCTGTTCTTGCGGTTAACATAATAATCGGTACATTTGAAAATTCCCGAATTTCTTTACAAACTTCCCATCCATTCATTTCGGGCATCATAACATCTAAAAGGACAAGATCCACTTTTTCTTTCTCGATCATTTCAATTGCATTTATGCCGCTTGTTTCCTTTATACACTTCATTCCTAATGGTAATAAAAATAATTCAATTAAATCTAACATTCTTTGTTCGTCATCCACCAAAAGAATCGTGTTCATTTTAATCCAACCTTTATATTGTTACTTTAAATATGCTTCCTTCACCTAGTATACTTTTCACTTCTATTGTTCCACCATGTGCTTCTACTAGTTCTTTAACAACAGCTAGACCAATTCCTGATCCACCAAATTGCCGTGAACGTGATTTTTCTACTCTGTATAATTTTTCGAAGATAAACCCAATTTCATCTGCTTGAATCCCAATTCCTTTATCAATCACTGAAATAATCGTTTTAGTTTCATATTTTTGAACTTCTAATGTTACTTCTGAATGTTCATCTGAATATTTAAGCGCATTATCTAATAAATTTAGGATTATTTGCTCCAATCGTACTGGGTCCGCATACACTTGAAAATCTTCTTCACAAATTAAGTTTAATTTGATTATTTTCATTTCATATGAGGGTTGAACGAGTTTACAGACATTTTCAAAAAATGGCCGTGCAAAAAAGTGCTCCTTCGAAACTGTGAAAGATGTCTCATCCATTCTTGCTAAATCGAGTAAGTTTTTCACTAATTCTTTCATTCGTTCGGATTCTTCACCAATGATCTTAAGGTAATGCGCACGATCCTCTTCTGTTAAACTTTTCCTCATAGCAATATTAGAATATCCAATTAAATAAGTAAGTGGTGTACTTAATTCATGTGCAATCGATGCAAGAAATTCATTTCGTTCATTTTTTAAGCGTTCTAAGTCTTTAGCCAATTTCTGAATTGAACTTGATAATTCACCAAGTTCATCTTTGCCTAAATAAGGTAAACTTACGTTAAATTCACCCTTACTAATTTTCTCAGTAGCCTTTTTCATTCTTAATAATGGTCTTGTAAGTAATTTAGATAGTATCGCATATACAATAAATAAAATGATAAAAGCAATAACGCCTGAGATAGCAAAATGCATATTTAGGTTATGTACCATTTGATTAATAGAGCTTGTACTTTGAAACATGACAACATAACCGAATATATTATCATTCACATGATATGGATGTGCGCTAACAATATAAGATGAATTTCTCCAATCTGAAACAATGATACTGTCATTGGTATATTCTAGATTCATAACAAGAGTATGAAACTCTTCTAGTACACTTTCTGAAGATCTGCTAATGATTTTACCTTTGTTATTGGTAATCATTACTTCTCTATCGTCATTTTTCTCCATCATAACAATATGTTCGATTGTCGTTTCTGAATAATTTTCAATCAGTACATCTCTGTGATTTTTACCATTAGATAGTAATCTAGAGAATTCTTCATCTACCCTTGATTGAATGATATTTTGATGAAGATAGGTCATTAGAAATAACTCCATAATAAACACAACGATAAAGAAGCAAGCTGCTAATTTTGTGGAGATTTTATTCAACATATAGTTCTCCCCTCTCATGAAATAGTATAAAAAATAAATATGAAGAATTTATGCAGATATATAAATTATCGACCATCTGATGGTTCTTTGAATTTTTCTCCGATTCATTGTTTCCCATTTCTCTTGTTTAATAATTATTGTTCTAAATTTTTGATTACCTTCGATTATAAAAAAAGGAAAAACGTCAAAACCCTTAATATTAAAGGATTTTAACGTTCATTGAAATTCTATGAAATTAATTATCGAGACAGTGTAAGATCTAACTAACTGAAAATAATAAGATATATCTTTGCAATCCATAAAAATAGGTTCTCACTTACTTTATTCCGATATAATGGAAAAAGAATTTTCCTATATTATACAATAATATAAAGAAATGCTGGTGTTAAGTGACAAAAAAGTTGTATACCCGAAACTATCACTAGTGGGTATTATATCTTTTTAGTTATCTTGTTAGATGTTTCATATATACTTTTCTCTTTTGAATTATTCGTTCCTAACCTGCCCATCAAAAAGGGCATTAGTCCTTCTTGGATCAACGCCTTCGTTAGTTCAACAATGTATAGGCAATGAAAAAGGATCTTCCAGTCGAAGATCCTAGCTGCTTGTATATTCTGTTACTTCATCTACATCGTAAATCGAAATGGAATAGTCGATGTATTATTAAGCATCGCCCCATATAGTTTAGAAATATTTATGTTTGAATTTTAATAAAAGGACCCTCGATAAAATATTAATAAAATCTAAGGCGTGCTTCTCTTGCTGCCTCAAAACTTCTTCTAGCAAACTCAAACGGATTCATTCCAACATTCTCCCAATGCATATACATTAACCTTGGATTTTCAAACAGCCAGTGGTTATGAAACGCTGTTACGATAAGTCCTCTTCTTTGTAATGCATGTATCATTGGATTAACTTCACTTTGAAGGAGTACCGTTTCACCAAGATTAATGCCATTTCTTTCGAAGGATAACATAAACGGAATTGCTAGTGGAGAAAGAGTGCGACGCCCTAAAATAGTCGCAGGAATATCTCGAAGCCGCATAACTACACAAACAGGTGTCGCTTGAACAACTGTACCACCGATAATATTTGCAAGCTTTTGACAGGATGACAAATTTATTCTCCTTTCTATGTTTTCTATTACAGATTATGAAGAATATTAATTCTTTGATAGGCAAATCAAATAAAGATATCTATAAAATGCCAAAATAGTGAAAAAGAAGTAACAGCATATGTAAACTCTTATACAATTCAATATCCTTTAAATGAAAAATTAGCACTTATCCTTGTTTAAGGAGAGCGAAAGATGTTTAGAATGGTTATTCAATCATAATATCTAAACGATTGAAATACTTTTCATAAGAAAAAATAAGAAAACTCAACATAACCTAGATTTATGTTTACATCTACAATGAGGGCCAAATGTACAAGTACAATGTTGCCCACAACTACATTGAGAACCACAAGTACTATTTTTTACATAATTTCTTTGTAAACCACATTTGCAATATGGATAACAATTACAATAATGATTGCGATAATAGCTAGTCTTTCTACTCATCCTTTTCCCCTCCTTTTAAAGATTCTACATTTTGAGCATCTTTATTATTTTGATCCGTTATCTAGCCATTACATTACGAAAGTTAGGAATAAATTACTCTAAAAAAAGAGATTTTTCACTTCTCTTTTCGGTAAATATTAAAGCCCATGATACTAAGTTCATAGGCTTTTTTTGAATGCTTCTCTTACCTATCTAGGAAAGTCCCATTCAAATGTTTTTACGTATTCAAGCTTTTTTCTTAGAAAATACGCCTTCTATTCCTTAACAGAAAAATAGATGCCAGTAAAAAGAAGGGAATGAAAAATCTTCTTCTGTTGAATCGATTGCGAAGAAACATTCCTCTTCGCGGATCTATCCATTCAATTTCTCCATAATGAACCCTTCCTTGACGATCTCTTACTTCAACAGCTTCACCTTGATATCTATCCAAAGGATGCATAATATACACCTCCCTCTATAAATGTTGATTTATCAACGGTTTGACCCGTTGGTGGGGTGTCAAAAAAATATTTTTCGACACGCTTCCTAACTGTATTTTCATAATATGTGAAACTATTCCATCATATAGGTACGCTACGCGGTCACTACTGGATAATGGTGGAAAGTAGTGATAGGAAATTATGCGATGCACAATGGATCTCTGCGTAACTTATGATGACGTACCCTCCCATGTCTCTGGGCATCAATGTGCCTACATTCCTTCGTTCGGTCTAGTCATAAGGCAGAGGCTAGCGAAGCTCCTTTAGGGACTCGAGGTCGAATGGAAAAAATAGTGCCAGCTTCTCCGTGTCATCCTGTTGTCTAGGTCTAATTAATGAGATGTAGGGCTTTATGCAGCCTCTTCGAGACTAGGAATATCCCTCATCATTCGCTGTGCGTCAAACGCTTTGTGCTTAGTGCTGATTCCGTGTAATACTTTTAATAGCTTACCGCATAGAACCACGATGGATTGCTTCTTGCGTAACGGATTAACCTGACGGTTAGTGTAATACTCATGTAGCCTTCTAAAAGCTTCATTGTGACGGATCATCGGCATCATTACTCGGAACAGGAGGGCACGCAGCTTTCTTCTGCCCCGTTTGGAGATGCGTTTTTGCCCTTTATGCAAGCCGGAGGAATTTTCACGTAACGTTAATCCCGCGAGTTTGATTAGTTGGCGTGGATCTTCGTAGTGCGAAAAGCTTCCGATTTCAGCTAATAGGTCAACAATTGTGGTATCTCCAAGCCCTGGAACCGTTGATAGCCATTGGTACTCTACAGACGTTTTTACGAGTTCAACTAAGCGTTCCGTAATACATTCGATATCTTCTTCTAGCTGGTGGTAACGGCGGACGAGTGTGGTGATTTCAATACGGGCCATCTCACGTCCTTCTGTTACTCCTATAGAGTTAGCTGCGACTTCAATAAGGCGCACTGCTTTTGGTCTTTGGGGGGATCTGAGTCCCTCGACCTTGCGATAAAGAGATATCAACTCATCGGGTTGTTTCTGGTACAGATCGCTTGGAAATGGGGTGCATTCAAGCACAGCCATTGCCATTTTTCCGAATGACGGAAAAACCTGAGTAAACTCGGGAAAATAACGGTCTAACCAACGAATCATCATGTTTTTGACAGCACCTAGTTCCTCTGTCAATTTGCTTCGGAAGGTTGAGCCAGCACGAAGCTCGGCTTCCATCCCTTTGAGGATTCGCGGATAACTAAAGCGTCCGTCTTTTACAAGACGAGCGATTACCAACGCATCTTTACGGTCATGTTTGGTCGGCAGATTGTCGTCCAACTCTTTTGACCGTTTGACATGCATGGGATTAGTCATGACTAAGGGAATGCCTCGTTCATCAAGGAAGTAGGCTAAATTAAGCCAGTAATGGCCAGTAGGTTCAATCCCGACAATGACTTCTGTTTTTTGGTTTTCCTGCATTGCAGACAAAACACGTTGATAGAAAAGCTCGAAGCCGTTTCCAGCTTGGGACACAGAGAATGATTTTTGGAGCACTCGTCCTCGATCATCAACAAAACAAGCGTAATGTGTGCGCTTGGCTATGTCGATTCCAACAACAAGTGTTTTTTCGGTGACTTGATTTATTTTCTGGTTTTGTTTAAAATCCATTATGGAGTCCTCCTTGGTTAACAAATTAGGGGTCATTTCGTCGATGATTTGACACCCCGCATCATACCAAGAGGGCTCTTTTTGTTCAAGTCCCCGAAAATCCTTCTAACAGGAATGCTCCTTTTTTCAGCAAATTCCATTTGGAAAGTAGCAAACACACCTCCTAGCTTTTAGTTATAATATATGACCAAAAATAGAGTCGAAATAGACAAAAGTATGTAGTTAAAGGGAGAAAAAATATGTCATGTGAATACGATATAGTAGGCGGAAGTTACGATTATATAGGCTACTATTTAGCGGAAGTTTATTATCTTAGAGATTTTAAAGTTTATCAGATGAATTTGTCTTACTAGTTGTACTCTTTATCTTGCTAATTATTGTTAAAATTCATATCACTAGTGAAAGGACCGGATGGCAGTTGGCTAATAAAAAGTTTTAGTAATCATACTTGTCATGCTTGACATACCCGTTAGCCATCCATGAGTCAAAACTACATCACAGAGAATTATGTTCTTTCATGAAAGTTAAAACTAAGTTTTTTAAATTTACCCCTTTATTCTTCCCATTCAGCACCTTTTCCTAATTTTACTTTATTTAGCTTAATATTCCGCATTTATACCTTTTGTGTAGAGAAGAAACACATAAATTATTAATAACAAAGGGGGTGAATTTATGTCTGGTTATTCTAATTATGATAATGTAGGCGGTAGTTTTGATCGCAAAGACAACAAAAAAGAATTTGTTTTAATAGTTGTATTATTCATTTTGTTGATTATTGTTGGTGCATCTTTCATGAAAGATCATTATTATAAATGTCAACTATATAATGTACATTTTCGTTCGTTTAAGAATGTACATTTTTGATTCCCCCAACCACTGGGATGGGGGAAGTATTCTTTAAAAGGGTGGTATGCCAAGCTGATTTTGTAATTCTTCTTTTTCCTCT
>NZ_JBMIRP010000080.1:0-43862 GCF_049202975.1 Ureibacillus sp. MALMAid1270
TCGTCTCACCTTTCCAATTGTTTGTTTCGTCACTTACAATTATAGAAAAGGAGACGATTTTTTTCTTTAATAAATTTTTTTGATTTTTAAACAAAACGAGACTGCCCCTAGTGGAAAAATCTCCACTTATGGGACAGCCCCCTCACAGATCCGTACGTGCGGGTCATCGCATACGGCTCCTCCATGCTTATCCCCTTTGGGGATGTAGGTCGTTATAGATATCAACTAGAAAAACTAATCTTAGTTCCCGTAGTTTTTCATTAGGAATTGCGACACTTACTGGTTTACTTTTAGAACTTCTCCAACTCGTCATTCTTAGTCTAGGAAGTTCTCCTTTCCACTTTCGTCTCCTAAGCTCTTTATGTAGCTTCTTAATGTTGCGCCAACTTCTTAGCTGAATCATACGGACTCTTCGCCTAATCCAACTATCCAGTTTTGCAAACAAAGATTTACAATAACCAATCCCAAAGTATCTACCCCAACCTCTTATTACAGGATTTAACCTTTCCTTAATAAATTGCTCTAAGTTTATAGTTTGGTTTTTCTTTGTGATTTCTTTTACTTTATCTTTAAATTTCTTCACAGCTTTATCTGATGGTGTATGATAGAATCCATTCTTAAAAGTGTAACCAAGAAAAGTAAATGGTTCATTTAGGTTATCTACGATTTTAGTTTTCGTTGGGTGCACAACCAATTGAAGTTGACCTTCCAACAACTTTTTCACAGAATTCAAAACTCTTTCCGCACCTTTTCTAGTTCTACAACAGATGACAAAGTCATCCGCGTACCTAGTGATTCTATGCCCTCTAGCAGTCATTATTTCATCAAGAGGATGTAAGTAGATATTTGCCAACAATGGACTTATTACACCACCTTGCGGACTACCACTAGAACTCTCATAAAAAACTCCGTTTTCTAGAATACCTGATTTGAGAAATTGCGAAATTAATTCGAGTACACTACTATCAACTACTTCTTCTCTCATTAGGTCTAAGAGTTTTTCGTGCGGTATCGTATCAAAGTATGTTTTGATATCTGCATCGATTACATACGTATAACCGTCAAGTAAATCCTTACGGATTTTCTCAATTGCCATATGTGCACTGAGATTAGGTCTGAAGCCGAAGCTACATGGTAAAAACTTTTGTTCAAATATTGGTTCTAGTTTCCTTTTAACCGCAGCTTGTAAGACTCTATCGCCGACAGTTGGAATTCCCAAGGGGCGTTGTGTTCCATCCGCTTTTGGGATGTACACTCTTCTAACTGGTTTAGCACGATAGGATTTATCACGCAGTGATTGTTGGAGCACTCTTAAGTTGTGTTCCAATTCAAGCTCATAATCACTAATTGTGACATTATCTACACCATGTGAACCTTTGTTTCTTTTCACGTCATAGAAAGACTGTTCCAGATTTGAGTAGGACCATATTTTGTCTATTAAGCTATACCATTTGCGCTTTGATACATCACCTACACGTAAGCCCTGTTCTCTCGTTCGTTCCTTCATATTCTCCGTTACCTTCCTATACCTTAACTTTGATTGGATAGTAAAACACTAATCATTGTTTGGAATAGTACTCCGCCCCCAAAACAACCTACTTTCTGTTCGGTCTCGAATCTTTGGCCAACTTGCCTCTTCGACTTCTGTTTGGACATGAAGAACTTACCAGTACATTTTGCTTTTCTTACATGGACAGTCGGGCTTCGCATCAAGTCAATGCCTTTTGGGTCAATGCTTGCCTCCTCAATTTGATGAAGAGTCACTTATCTTTGTGGCTTTTCTGATAAGTTTATTCACTACTATCCCCTGCTCTGACTTCTTACCATTCGTAGGTGCATTCTCATCCTTTACGGCTTTGAACGTACTTTACCACCGAAGGTGGAAACGATAAGACCTCCTTGGGTCACGTCAATTCTCTTTCCCCCGAATCCAGTCCTCTTAACTAATAAGATATTGAGTGGGTTTGGACATCCCTTTCTTTTGCAAGGTTATCCCATCCTACCAGCCAACTTGGTTAATGCCACCTGTTCCGGGTTTTGCCTTCTGGTCCTCCGCACAGAACCTCACGATACCTGCACTACCAGTCAGCTATACATTTCTGCCACTACAGCATGTTAGGGACTTCCACCCGTTAGAGAAAAGCGCTGCCAAGCGCACAAAAGACCTTCATCAGGGGGGATGAAGGTCGCTTCGAACCGGATTTCCTGCTATTTCGGTCTTCATCACCTCGATGAAGACCATTTCGAACTGGATTTCCTGCTATTTCGGTCTTCATCAGCTCGATGAAGACCACTTCGAACCGGATTTCCTGCTATTTCGGTCTTCATCACCTCGATGAAGACCACTTTGAGCTGGATTTAATGCCTTTTCGGTCTTCATCACCTCGATGAAGACCACTTCGAACCGGATTTCCTGCTATTTCGGCCTTCATCACCTCGATGAAGACCATTTCGAACCGGATTTCCTGCTATTTCGGTCTTCATCACCTCGATGAAGACCATTTAGAGCCGGATTTCCTGCCTTTTCGGTCTTCATCACCTCGATGAAGACCACTTCGAACCGGATTTCCTGCCTTTTCGGTCTTCAACACCTTCGATGAAGGACACTCCGAAGCAAAACTTCACCTACTCTGTCCTTCATCACCCCGATGAACGCCACCTCGAATCAAAACCCACTCACTTACAACTCAAAAGGATTCTCAGGTCCTTTTAAATCCAGTTGGTAAAACACAATGTCTAACCAGCGTCCAAATTTGTAGCCTGCATTTTTAATATTCCCTGTATAGTAGAATCCTAATTTTTGATGGGATACGATACTTCCCTCATTACTTGCATCTATACAAGCAATCATAGTTTTCACTTCGCGACTCTCAGCTTCTGCGATCAGATACTTCATTAGCTTTGTGCCTATTCCCTTACGATAATGGTCTTTATGAACATACACTGAATGCTCCACTGTATATTTATAGGCTGGGTAAGGACGGAATTGCGAATAAGTAGCAAAACCAGCAACTTTTCCATCCTCAACATATACAAAGCTCGGATCGTTATTTCTCACTTTTGTATTAAACCATTCCACTCTCTGCTCCATTGTTTCCGGAGAATATTTATAAAGTGCCGTTGTATTTAATATGGCATCGTTATAAATTTCATTCACAACTTCTAAATCGTCTATTGTCATTGGTCGGATCATGCATTTCACTCCATTCGAAGGTTTTTAACCATAAATTGTTATCTCTAATTAATTGTTAATATTACATCTACTAAAAAAACTTGTGAAGGTGAATTGAAAAAATTCCTTTAAAAAAGCAGGGACCATAACGATCCCCACTTAAATACTAATTAAACGTTAAAATATCTTGCGTCAGGATGAGCAAAGACAATTGCTGAAACACTAGCCTCTGGTTCCATCATGAAGCCTTCTGTTAAATTAACACCAATTTGTTCTGGTTTTAATAGCTTAAATAATTTCTCTTGGTCTTCTAAATTTGGACAAGCTGGATAGCCAAATGAGAAGCGTTGACCTTGATATTTCGCTGCAAAACGTTCACGCATTGTAAAGTCTGTTGGATCAGGGAAGCCCCATGCATCACGGATTTCTTGGTGAATACGTTCTGCAAATCCTTCTGCAAGCTCCAGTGCAGTTGCATGTAATGCGTGACTTTCTAGGAACTTACCGTCAGCTTTTAATTGATCCGCTACATCACGCACACCATGACCTGCTGTAACAACCATTAATGCAATATAATCCATCTCTCCACTTTCAACTGGTTTTAAGAAGTCAGATAAACACATATATGGCTCAACTTTTTGACGTGGGAATTGGAAACGCTCAATTTCCTTCGTCGGATCTTCAGGACTATAAATGACAACATCATCCCCATCTGCTTGTGCAGGGAAGAATTGATACATTCCTGATGGTTTCAATAGACCAGATGTTAAATAGCCCGTTACTAATTCATGTAATTGAGTAGCGCGTTCTTCATTTTCCGCTAAAGCTTTTTCAACATTGCCTTTAAACCCTAAGTGATGGCCAATTAATGTACGCATATTCACATATGGTTGAAGATGTGCAACTGAGTAATTTCTTGTAATATGTTGCACTAAATCTTTTGGAATAAAGACTGGTGCATCCGCTACAGTTCTTGCTACCTTAACAGGTGCAACTTTCTCTGGACGTTCTGCACGCTTTGCATCAGCAAGCAGTCGCTTCTCTTTAGATTCTTCTAGTTCTTTAATTAGTAATTCACGTTCTTCTTCATTCATTAAACGATTCGCTTGTTCTAAACCTTGCATTGCGTCTTTTGAATAGATTACAGGCCCATCATACTCAGCTGAAATTTTTGTTTCAGTAAATCGTTTTGATAAAGCTGCACCACCAACAAGAATTGGAATTTCAATGCCGGCTTCTTTAAAATCTTGTGCTGTAATAACCATTTGCTGTGCAGATTTAACTAATAATCCAGATAAACCAACCATATCTGGTTTTTCTTTTCGAATCGCTTCGATTAATTCTGCGGGAGTTACTTTAATCCCTAAGTCGATCACCTTATATCCATTATTACTTAAAATAATATCTACCAGGTTTTTACCAATATCATGAACGTCGCCTTTAACTGTGGCAAGGACGATTTTTCCTTTTCCTGCACTTTCATCAGCCTTCTCCATGTATTGTTCAAGATGAGCTACTGCTGCCTTCATTACTCCAGCACTTTGAAGAACTTCCGCTACGATTAATTGATTATCGTTAAATAGACGACCAACTTCAGCCATACCGGTCATTAATGGTCCATTAATAATATCTAAAGGCGAATCAAAGATTTTTCGAGCTTCTTCTAAATCAGGAATTAACCCTTCCTTCGTACCTTCAACAATATAGTAAGCAAGACGTTCTTCTACTGTGTCTGGTAATTTCGCAACTGTTTTTTCTTTCTTTTTATCTCGATAAAAATCAGTAAACACTGCAAGAGTTTCATCGTTTGTATTGAAAATTAAATCATTTGCTAATTTAATTTCTTCTTCTGGAATGGAAGCATAACGCTCTAGTTTTTCTGTATTTACAATCGCATAATCTAAACCTGCTTGTGTACAGTGATATAGATAAACTGCATTTAAAATCTCACGCCCTACTGGAGGTAAACCGAATGATACGTTACTTACCCCAAGTACTGTTAGAGTTCTTGGGAATTTTTCTTTAATAAGACGAATTCCTTCAATAGTCTCTTCTGCTGCACCGATGTATTGCTCGTCCCCAGTACCTACAGGGAACACAAGTGGGTCAAAAATAATATCTTCTGGTGCTAGACCCCATTTTTCAGTTAACAACTGATAAGAGCGTTCCGCTACTTCTAATTTACGTTCTCTTGTAACAGCCATTCCTATTTCATCAATCGTACCAACAACGACTGAAGCACCGTATTTCTTAACAATCGGCATTACAGCATCAAATCGTTCTTCACCATCTTCTAAGTTGATCGAGTTAATAATTGCTTTCCCTTGGGAGTACTTTAATGCTTCCTCGATTACTTTGTCGTCTGTAGAATCGATTACTAATGGAACTTTTACTTTCTTTACAACTTCTTGCATGAAGTTTTTCATGTCTTCTAGCTCGTCACGGTCAGGATTTGCTAAACAAATATCGATTACGTGAGCACCATTTTTCACTTGGGCTCTAGCAATTTCTGCTGCTTCTTCAAATTTCCCATCAATGATTAATTGCTTAAACTTACGAGAACCGATAACATTCGTACGTTCCCCGATAAATAAAGGTCTCATTGAATCATCATATTGAAGAGGTTCAATACCTGAAACGACATGACCATGCGTTTGCTCTTTTCTTGCTCTTGGTGCATATCCATCAACCGCTCCACGAATCGCCGCTATATGATCTGGTGTTGTTCCACAGCAGCCCCCAACAATATTCAACCATCCTTTTTCAGCAAAACCGCGCAATTTTTTCGATAAAGAATCAGGTGATTCATGGTAATGTCCTTCTTCATCTGGTAAGCCGGCATTAGGATAACAACTTACATAACTTGTTGATAATTCAGATAAAGAACGAATGTGGTCCGTCATAAATTCTGGACCAGTTGCACAGTTTAGCCCAACAGATAATGGTTTGATATGTTCAATTGAGATATAAAATGCTTCAATTGTTTGACCTGCAAGAGTTGTACCCATTGGTTCAATTGTTGCTGAAACCATTACTGGTAATTTTACTCCCGTTTCGTCAAATGCACGGTTAACACCGATTGTAGCAGCTTTTACATTCAACATATCTTGGCTTGTTTCAAGTAATAATAGATCTGCTCCGCCCTCAATTAACGCTTTCGCCTGAACATAAAAATTTTCTGTCAGCTCATCAAAGGTAATACCACCAGTAACCGATAATGTTTTCGTTGTTGGTCCGATTGCACCCGCAACAAAACGTGGCCATTCTTCTGTAGTAAATTCCTCTGCAGCTGCTTTTGCAAGTTGAACAGCGAGTTTATTAATCTCTTCTGCTTTATGACCTAATCCATATTCATTTAAAACGAGTGGAGTGCCGCCAAACGTATTTGTACAAATAATGTCTGCACCTGCTTTTAAATATTCACGGTGTATTTTTGTCACTACATCTGGACGTGTAATAACTAAATTTTCATTACAGCCATCTAACGCTTCTCCACCAAAATCTTCAGCTGTTAGATTTTCGCGTTGTAGCATGGTTCCCATTGCACCATCGATAATTAATATGCGTTTATCCAGTTGTTTTTCTATCAGATGGTTAACCATTTGCCATAACTCCTTTAGTCTCTTCATCGAGTTGTTTTATATAATCCATTAGTTCCCTAGTTAGTTCATAACGTAAAAATGGTGTAATTAAATAAATTCCATTGAAATATTGTGTTGCTGTATCAAGTAATTCTTTTGCAATTGCAAGCCCTTCTTCAGCTTCACGATCTTTATCGCCATCACATGACTTCATTCTCTCTAGAACTTCGTCAGACAACTTAATACCCGGTACTTCATGGTGTAAAAATTCTGCACTTCTAAAGCTTGTAAGTGGCATGATTCCGATATAGATTGGTGCTGCAAGTTGCTTTGTAGCTTCATAAATTTCTACGATTTTTTCTTTTGAATAGACAGGTTGAGAGATAAAGTAATCAGCACCATGTTCGATTTTCTTTTCTAATCGACTTACAGCACGGTCCAATACACGTACATTCGGGTTAAAGGCAGCTGCAACTGAGAAGTTAGCTTTTTTACGAAGCGCCTTACCAGAAAAAGAAATTCCTTCATTTAACTGTTTAATAAGTGCAATTAACTCCATAGACGAAACATCATATACGCTTGTAGCACCTGGGAAGTCACCCACTTTTGTTGGGTCGCCAGTTACAGCTAAAATATCATGAAGACCAAGTGCATTTAGCCCCATTAAATGTGATTGCAAACCAATTAAATTGCGATCACGGCAAGTAATATGTGGCATTGAACGGATTCCATGTTGTTTTAAAATCGCACCCATTGCAATGTTACTTACTCTAGGAGAAGCGAGAGAGTTATCCGCCATCATGATTAAATCAGCACCGTTATCATATAAAACTTTCGCACCTTCAACAAAAGCGTCCACTTCCAAATGTCTAGGCGTATCTAGCTCAACAATTACCGAGCGTTCACGTTTTACTTTTTCATGAAGAGGCTCTGTGTTTGTTGGCTCTGGTTCGCTAATTAAAATTTCTTTTCTTGGTTTTGCTAATTTCTTTTCAATTGGTTTTAAATTGGCCAATTTCTTTTTAACAGCTTCAATATGTTTCGGTGTAGTTCCACAGCAACCACCAATTAGTCGCACACCTTGTTTTGATAATTCAAGTGCTGCACGAGCAAAATAATCCACTTCAGATTCGTAGATTACACGTCCTTCATCTAAATCTAATAAAGAAGCGTTTGGATAAGCAGATATATACGCTTGTTCTGGAAGTTCCACCGTTTCTAATGCTTGAATTGTATGGTATGGACCTAACTTACAGTTAACACCAACTAGATCTGCCCCTAGTTTCTCAAGTTCAGTAAAAGCCTCATTCAATGTTAGCCCGTTACTTAAAACACCCACTTCTTGCATTGACACTTGGGCAATGATAGGAAGATCTGTTAAACCTCTTAGTAATTTTAAAGTTGCCGTTAGTTCTTCAAAATCATAGTAAGTTTCAAGTAAAAGGCCGTCAATTTCACCTTTAATTAAAACCTCGGCTTGCTCTTTAACAGCAGATAAAATCTCTTCTAAAGTTGTATCATTTTTTCTGACACCACGAATCCCACCGATTGAACCTACTACAAACTGACCGCCTGGTTTAGCAGCATTTTTAGCTAAACGAATGGCAGCTTCATTTATTTCAACGACTTTAGATTCAAGTCCATAACGAGCAAGTTTAATTGCATTTGCTCCATAGGTATTTGTTTGGATAATGTCTGCTCCAGCCGCTATATATTCACTATGAATCTTTTCAATCAGTTCTGGTCGTACAAGATTCATCTCTTCATGACAATAATCTAAACCGTAGGAGTATAATAGCGTTCCCATTGCTCCATCAGCAGTTAGTACTCTTGATTTTAACGCTTCTTTTAGTTTCATATATTTGACTCCTTAATTGTATAAAGTAAAAATTTAATCGGGATGTTAGCGTCCGTTGACTCCCAACTAATCATCATGGTTTTATCTAGCTGGGGGTCTTACGGACGGTTTCACCGGTATAAATAAAAGCCTTCTACTAGAATAGAAGGCTTGACATAACAAATGTGAAATTCCTTCTTATCTATCGGGTTCGACCGCTGGATTTAGCACCTTACATCTTAAATGTTGGTTGCTGAAGCATCATCGGGCCAGTCCCTCTGCTTCTCTTGATAAGAATCGTATTTATTATTGTAATAGATTAAATTTTAACTTAAAATTCTAAAAACTTCAACTTTTTTTCAAAATTAATTAATTGATTATTCAGCTTTTAGACTCGTCATAATCTTTTTAGCAGTTGTTTTACCATTATCAATACATGCACCAATTCCAACACCAAAATAAGAACATCCTGCTAACAATAGGTTAGGGTATTTGCACTCGACTTGGCTTAAAACATTTTGTAGTGCTTCATTGTGCGCTAAATCATATCTTGGCATTTGGTTAATCCATTTTGTAACATTTGCTACAACTGGTACATCCTCTACATTTATACTTAATTTAACGTCTTGAAGGGCGACTTTTATAAGCTCGTCTTCTGTCATTTGAACAATTTCTTTATATTTTGGATTTGAACTTTTATAGAATAGTCGAACAAGTAGCTTTCCATCTGATGATGTATGTTTCCATTTTCGGCTCGTCCATGTAGATGCGTCACAAACTAAATCACTATTATGAGAAACAATACATCCTGTACCATCAGCAGGAAGAACAGAATCTGGTAGGTCAAATCCTAAATAGATTGTAATTGCCGAAGCGTTTGTAAACTTTCCTAAGTATTGATCTAGTTCTGCATCATCTAGCAAAGTTTGTACTACTTGATTTGGTAAAGCCAATACGACTACGTCAGCTTGTAAAGTTTCACCATTTGAAAAGGCTACTTCATATCCGCTATTTGTCTTTTTAATATTTTTCGTTTCTCTATTTTTATAAATTTCTACTTCTGGTAGCGCCTCTTCTAAATGAATAATCAATTGAGATAATCCTCTTTTAAAAGAAACAAATTTTTTATTTGAACTGCTTTCAAACTTTGCACGGTTTGCTTCAAAGCCTTTCATAATGCTTCCATACTCATTTTTATAGTCGACTAAATAAGGTAGTGTTGAATTCAGTGATAACTCGTATAAGTTTCCTGAGTAAACACCTGAAAGAACTGGCGCAATTTGTTTCCGAACAATTTCTTCACCTAAAAAATATTCTAGAAACTCACCGATAGAGCTTTCTTTTGTAAATCCTGGGTTTGGAATTTCTTCGTCTTGTAGAACACGTTTCTTTCCTTCTTCTGAAATTAATGTACTCGCCATTAAAGAATCTACACTCATTGGTATTCCGAAGGTTGAGCCTGGTGGTATCGCATGAAGTTCGTTATTTGTGTGAATATAAGAAATACCTGTCTCGTTATATACAAGTTGATCTTCGAAATTTAAATCACGAACTAATGTTAAAACTGCCGGGTGACGTGCAACCATTGAATCAGCACCTGTTTCCATTATGTAACCCTTTTCATAAGCGGAATGCATTTTTCCACCTAAATATGAATTGCGTTCAACTAATACTAATCGTGCTTCTATATTTTCTTCTTTTAATTGTTTATTTAGGTAATACATTGTAGTTAACCCCGTAATTCCTCCACCAATTACTGCAATTGTTTTCATATTTACATCTCCTCGAGTTATTTGTACCTATAGTATAAACTTTTTCCACATGAACAAATGTGAGTTCTGTCACAAATTTAGTAAATCTTAGCCGTAATTTGTAAATACTACTTATAGAAATTAAATATTTTACAAAAAAATAACTCCCGATTTTACTCGTGAGTTATTCTTCGATCGTTCTCATTTGTTGATCAGCACGTTGTCTCCACTTTTTAGCCTTTTCGGGATTTTTCTTCACATCAATTCCCTTTTCATATATCCTAGCAATACTAATTTTTGATTGTAAGTCGCCTAGCAGTGAAGCTTGTTTATAAAATGTAAGTGCCAACTTACCATTCCGTTTCACTTCAATTCCATTTTCATAAATATATCCAAGATTAAATAGCGAATCTACTTTATACTGACTAGCCGCTTTTTTAAACCAACTGATCGCTTTGCCGACATCTCGATCTTTACCTAAGTCTCCATCAAGATAAATTGTACCAAGTCGGTATTGCGCTTCTACATCTCCTAGTTTAGCTGCTTGTAAATAATAATCAAATGCTTTGTCTTCATCTTCTTCGACGCCAATTCCCTGTTCGTAAATCATTCCTAATGTGAACATCGCTTCTGTTACATTATGTTCTGCGGCAAATGTAAACCATTTAATTGCCTCAATTTCATCGATTTCAACGCTTTCTCCATTAAAGTACATATCTGCTAAGTTATTCGCGGCATCTGGATGGCCATTTTCAGCTGCTTTTTGATATAGCTTAAAGGCTTCATCGTAATCTTCTTCCATGATTTCACCATCAATATAACAATTAGCTAGTAAGTACTGAGCTTCTGTATTTCCCTTCGCAGCAGCACTTTGTAACCAAAACAAATAACCATCGTATTTTTTTATCTCTTTATAAATTCGAGCAACTATTAACATGGCTTCTTCATTTCCACTTTTAGCTAGATCGTATTGAGTAATTACATCATCTAGTTGTAAGTCATTTAAAGTACAATTTGAATCTTGTAGTAGTTGTATGAATAATTCTTTATTTGCGTACAAAAAACACACACCTTTATAGGTT
Source organism: Ureibacillus sp. MALMAid1270 (assembly GCF_049202975.1). Classification (NCBI taxonomy): domain Bacteria; kingdom Bacillati; phylum Bacillota; class Bacilli; order Caryophanales; family Caryophanaceae; genus Ureibacillus; species Ureibacillus sp. MALMAid1270. Next base: position 11,424 of record NZ_JBMIRP010000080.1, read on the forward strand.
TTAATAGGCTTGACGTTTTTGTTAAAAGTTTATTTCCATTTTTCTACAGGACTTTCACCTGTATAATATTCCACTAAATAATTTTTAAATTGTGTTGCAGCGGGCGATAAATAACGACCTTTTGCCCAAGAAACACCGATTTTTCTTTCACAAATCGGTTCCGTTACACGTATCTTTGTAACATTGTATTCATTTAAACCTTTTATATCAGGGATTAACGATACACCTAATCCAGCTCCTACGAAACCGGCTACTGTATGCATTTCTTCCCCTGCAAATGTTGTATTAGCTGTTATCCCAGCCTTTTCTAAAAACTCATCTACAATTTTCCTCAAAGCATTTCCGCGCTTGATGGAGATAAAGTTTTCGTCTTTAATCTCTTTCAGCTTAATGGATTCCCGACTAGCAAAACGATGGGTATTTGGCACAATTACAAATAGCTCTTCACTCCATAGTTCAACCCACTGTATATCCATTATTTTTGACTGAATTTTTTGAGATAAACATAAATCAATATTTCCTTCTTCTAGTCCTTTTAATAAATTATAGGAGGCGCTTTGAGTTAAGGTAAATTTCATATTTGGATACTTTTCAGGAATATGTGCCATTAAAGTAGGCACTACGGACATTCCTAATGTGTGGATAAATCCAAAGGAAACTTCACCAAATCCAGGTTTTATAAGTTCACTTATTTCCTCTTTCGCTTTACTAAACTCATCTAATATAATGTCAACGCTTTCTAAGAAGAGTTTTCCATAACGATTTAAAATAATCGATCTTCCTTGTCGATCAAACAAAGGAACACCTAATTCTTGTTCAATATTTGAAATAGACTTACTCAATGCTGGCTGAGAGATACTCAGACGTTCAGCGGCATGGGTCATATGCTGCATTTCAGCAACAATTTTAAAATATTCTAGCTGTTGAATTTCCACCTCACAAACCCCCTCAACCAATAACATTTTGGAATCAATATGATAAAAATAATAAATTGTATTTATGTAAGGTTACTACTATAATAAGCTTTAACATCAGGTTTGCATATCAAATTTTTAAATAAAAAACAACTATTTTTTATTAACTTTCATTTCTTTGACACAAAATATTTACATTAAAAGGAGTTATTAAAAATGAAAATCATCCCGCCAAAACCATTTACGATAGAAGCTGGCAAACGTGCAGTTCTATTACTTCATGGTTTTACTGGCAATACGAATGACGTTAAACGCTTAGGTCGTTATTTATCGGAACGTAATTACACTGTACACGCACCTTTATATAAAGGACACGGTGGAGATCCTGAAACACTTATTAATACAGATCCAATGGAATGGTGGAATAGTGCTGTTGAAGGTTACGATTATCTCCGTAGCTTAGGTTATGACGAAATTGCGGTTGCTGGTGTATCTCTTGGTGGAATATTCTCACTAAGACTTGGCGAAGAACGTCCAACAAAAGCAATTGTGGCTATGAGTGCACCTGCTATTGCAAAAAGTGTAGATAGCCTTCAAAACCGTATCGTAGATTATACGATTAAATATAAAAAACTTTCTGGTACTTATGATGAGCAAAATGATAGTCCAACTCAGGTTGCTCAATATGTACGTATGCCATCCCTTACTTATTTGCAAGGAATTATTAATGATACAAGTTCAAAATTAGACACGATTCAAACTCCAGTTCATATTTTACGTGGACTAAATGATGATGATTATTACTGCGAAAGTGCAGATTTAATATATAATTCGGTAAAATCTCGTATTAAATCAGTTAAAAGTTTTATCAATTCAGGTCATATTTTAACTCTCGATAAAGAAAAGGAACTTGTATTTGAAGAAGTATACCGTTTCTTCGAAAGTTTAAAATGGAATGACTAATTATCGATAAATTTTTAATTTTCTGATTAAAATATTTCATTATTGGCAACATTATTATTGTATCCCCTAGCAAATTCCCCAATTTGCTATAAATTAAATGTCCTTTGTGGCATTACATCCCTATAAACAAGCTACTTTTAAGATTCCCCGTCTTAAAATGTAGCTTGTTTAATTTTTACCCAAATTTTTTATTATTTAATGAACCTTTCCATATTTTCCAGCCCCACCAACATCGATCGTTAACTCCCCTTTACGTGCTTGGTCAATTAATTTGGCGATTTTTTGTGGTAAGTACTGTTCTAATTCTTCGCGTGTAACAGTATGCAATATATTCATTTCAGTTCCGAAGATACTCAATAACCGCTCAATCATTTTAGGTCCAATCCCTGGGATGAAATCTAATGGGACTTGATGGATATATGGTGGTCTTTTTCTTGTCGGTTCAACTAAATCAGATAGTTCTTGAATCCGTGTGGAAACACCTTTCACAAAGAGCTTACTACCGCATTTCCTACATACAGACTCTCCCTCTATTAAAGGCTCACTACAATTAGCACATGCGGTTGAATGATATTTTCCAAGCAAAGGATTCAATCCATAATTAGCTACTATTTTTCGGCCATTACTTTCTTGTAACGCCATTTCAATTTCTCGAAATGTCGCATCCTTCAATTCAATCTTTTGATATTCACGAGCTAGCTTTCCAAGAGAATGTGCATCTGAATTTGTGACGAACGTATACTGCTCTAGTTCTCCTATTCTTTTAACCATGTCTGTGTCAGAACTTAAGCCTAGTTCAATACCATCGATCAACGCTGGATCAAATACCTCAGTTAAACTACTACTAACTCCTTTACCATAAAGACTTTTAAAAGGAGTAAATACATGTGCAGGAATAAAAAGACCGCCTAGATCCTTTACTTTTCTTTGTAAAGTGAGCCCATCACAGTAGATTCTTTGGGAACTTAACTGGATATTCTTTAAGTTTGAGCTCATCCAATTAGAAAATTCCTTCATAATAGAAATCGTCGGAAAATAAGCCAACACATGAATGGGACCTTGGCAATTTTCGTCATATATTTCTATTTCAGATCCGGGTATCAATGTAGTGTTTTCATAACGGAGACCACCCTCAGATAATTGTTCCATCTCCCCTTTAGTAAGTAATACTTCAATTTCTCCTATTACTTCAGGTGAATGACAATCTATAATCCCGATAATATCCAAACCTTTCTTGGAGCTAGCCGTATCAAGGATGTTTTTTAAAGTTAAATTTCTGCTGCCAGTTATTTTTACAGGTTTTCCATTTTCAGTTCTTCCAATATGAATATGTAAGTCTGCAAAATAATGTTGATTCATTGTTATTTCCCTTCTTCAATCACGTTGTCTCAATAGTATCCTCAAAGAAAGATATTAAAAAACCTATTTGTTATATTTTATATTCAATAAGTCAAAGTACAAAGTTCATTTTAAATAATAAAAAATGCCCGATTGCATTTAATACGGGCATTTAATAATAAAGTTAGCTTGTAAAGTTATATTCTTTTACCGTTCCTGTATCATATCGTACTTCTAATTCCATTTTTGTAAAATCATCTGAAAGATCAAAGGCAGTTAGAATTTGAATGACAATTTCACTATCTTCGGTATGTTCGTCAAAAGTTAAACTTTCCAAAATCGCCATTACATTGTTTTTAGCTTCATCACCAGATAAATACACATTATTGAGTTCATCTCCTACTTTTGCTCTAACACCAGATTCTTCTTCCACGAATTTAACTTCATAGGAAAGATTATTTGGATATTCAACATCTAGATCAAAATTAGTAAAACGAGAAGTAGTGCTTGTTGGCTCCCCACCTTCAGCATTACCTACTATTTCAGTTTCGCCAGTTTCATCCAGAGTAGTCATTGCTGAAGTATCTTCTTGTGTAATGGTATTTTCTTAAGCATGTTCTTTATCTTACCTATCATCCTTAACTTGTTCTTTATATATCTGTTTAGCAAGAAATTAAAGGTAATAAAAAATGACGATTATAAGTTAGATTTTGAATAACAAGCTTTATAAATTAAAAACCTTTTAACAGTATTATCGAGATTACTGTTAAAAGGTTTTCTTATTGTAATGGCATTCAACTAAAGGTCGGTGGTCGAAACTAGTTTGCCTCTGAAGTAATTACATCAAGGCTTATTTCTACAGCACGTTTTAAATCCGAGTGAGACCAACTTGGAATTTTACCATGCTGAATAGCTAATTCGTGAGAGGCAGGTATATGAATAAAACCTGATTGATAACTTAAATTGTTTATCTTTGCATGATGTAATGCACTATACATTACATTGTTACACAAGTATGTCCCAGCCGTATTAGAAATCTCAGCTGGCAAACCTTCTTCTATTAAACGATCGACAATTTCTCGAATAGGAATTGTAGGGAAAAATGCAGTTTCACCATCTTCTACAATTAACTGATCTTTAGGTGCAACTTGATTATTATCTGGTTCTCCATCCTTAATATTTACAGCAAATCTTTCAGGTGTAATTTTATAACGCCCACCTGCTAATCCTAATGAAACAACCACATCCGGTTTTATTTCATCGATTTTTTCTAGTAATTGTTTTGCAGATTTCTCAAAATCTACAGGGAGAATGACGCCATGTATTTCATAATTGTTTATGTTTGTTCCGTTTAATTCCTCGACAATTTTCATTGTTGGGTTCACTTTGAAATGTAAAAATGGTTCAAAACCTGATAATAATATTTTTTTCATCCTTTTCACCTCGTATGCTAAATGCTAAATCTTCCATCTGAAGACTTTGTTACTATTTTTATTCTATTCCTAATTATCCAACTATTACAATAGCAAATAGAAAAAAGCCACAAAGTACCGAAGTAATTTGTGGCTTTACTATAAGTAAGGTTATGCTTTTTTCTTAACAACAGTTTTTCTTTTCCGTGTCGTTGTGGTTGGTTTTGCTCGTGTTTTATCAAGTGAAGCTTGTAATGCTGTCATTAAATCCGTCATATCAGAAGGAATTCTCGATTCTTTTTCAGTAGCAGTAACAGTGTTCTCGCCATTCTTTTTCTTTTCGATTAATTCCAATAAAGCGGTTCTGTAATCATCTTGATATTTTTCAGGATCAAACTTATCTGTTAACTGTTCAATTAACATAAGTGCCGTATCTAATTCTTTCTGAGTTACCTTTTCTTCACTTGGTATATTTGGAACTTCTTCCGCTTTACGAACTTCATCTGGAAAGTGAATGGTCTCCATTAATAATGTATCTTTATAAACACGTACTATAGCAAGTTGTTCTTTAGAACGAATCGTAATTTTTGCAACACCGATTTTCCCCGATTCTTGTAGTGATTTTCGTAAAAGTGCATATGCTTTTCCACCACCAGTATCTGGGGCTAAAAAGTAACTTCTTTCAAAATAGATCGGATCGATTTCCTCGAGTTTAACAAACTCTATTATTTCTACAGATTTATCTTCACTTTCTTTTCTTAAGTTTTCTAATTCTTCATCGTCTAAAACGACAAATTTATTTTTCGAATATTCGTATGCCTTAACAATGTCTTCGTTTTTAATTTCTTTATCACAAACAGGACATACTTTACTATAGTTAATCGGACTATTACATTCTTTGTGTAATTGCCTTAATTTTATATCGCGATTTTCAGTTGCTGTATGTAGTTTTACTGGAATATTTACAAGTCCAAAACTAATACTGCCCTTCCAAACTGTATGCATGTTTTCACCTACTCTTTTTCTTATTATCTGTTGTTTTCATTCTTCTATGTATAAGTAAAAAAGATATCCAAAAACTAATCTAAAAAAGAGGTTTTGCATTTGAAACCAATGCTTTTAACTGCAACTGAAGAAGTGCCTGTAAGTGAGGATTGGTTATACGAGGTGAAATATGACGGATACCGTTGCCTATTACATTGGGATCATAATGGAATTCGCTTAATAAGCCGCAATGGAAATGAGCTCACTCATCTCTTTCCAGAAATCACTTCATTCAGTGAGCGGTTCTCAAATTTTATCCTCCCGGTTCTCCCGATCGTTCTTGATGGTGAAATCTGTTATTTAACAAATGATTATAAAAGTGAATTTTCAATTGTCCAAACCCGAGGAAAGATGAGAAATGAAGATGTTATACAGAAGAATGCTCAAATCTTCCCTTGTCATTTTATCGCTTTTGACTTAATCCATTATAAAGGTTTAGATATTACGCAATACCTTCTTATTGAAAGAAAGAGCTTGTTAAAATCGCTTTTTGAAACAATTGGTGCACCAAACAATGTCCAGAACGATAAGCAAGAGTTAATACAAGCAATCGATGTGATGAAAGACGAGCAAGAGGTATTGGAGAAGGTAAGAAAATATAACGGCGAAGGAATCATTGCTAAAAGGAGCAATAGCGTATGGAATAGCGGAGTCCGATCTCGTGAATGGCTAAAGATTAAAAATTGGCGTTTTGTGAAGGTTGTACTAACAAAGTACGACAAAGAAAATGGCTATTTCCATGGTTCGGTCTATAAAGATAATTCTTGGATTGAAGTAGTTATTGTTAAACATGGACTACAAGAAAAAGAAGTTACGACATTAGTATCCTTTTTCCAAGAGAATGGAAAACAAATTACTTCTGAAGTATGGGAACTCCAACCATCGATTTGCGTTGAGGTTGCTTGTATTGATTTTGATGGAAAAAAGCTTAGGGAACCTAGGTTTCATCAATTCAGATTTGATGTTACACCGGAAGAAGCAAATTGGAGAGCTATGCTAAGAGCATTGAATCCAATTCCTGAGATTGTACAAATTACACATCCAGATAAACCAGTTTGGCCTGCTTTAAACTTAGTAAAAGATGATTATCTTCACTATTTACAACAAATTGCGACATACCAGCTTCCATTCCTAAAGGACCGTTTACTAACTTCAATTCGGTTTCCTCATGGAGTACCAGGGGAAAGCTTTTATCAAAAGAACGCACCGGATTACACACCTGACTTTGTACTAACGAAGCGAGATGAGGACATTGATTATATCGTTTGTAATAATATCGAAACACTTCTCTGGTTAGGGAATCAGTTGGCAATTGAATTTCACATACCATTTCAAACAATTGATACAGAATACCCAACAGAAATCGTTTTTGATCTTGACCCACCATCAGTCAATGAATTTTCACTTGCGATTGATGCCGCATTAAAAATGAAAGAAATATTTGATCAGTTTCAATTGCAATCCTTTGTAAAAACATCGGGTGGTAAAGGACTACAAATTTATATTCCGTTACCAAAGAATACTTTCTCCTACGAAGATACTCGCATTTTTACAGAGTTTGTTTGTATGTATTTATGTATGGAAGAACCAAACAAGTTTACTACCGAGCGCTTAAAAAAGAATCGTCACGGGAAATTATATTTGGATTATATCCAACACGCTGAAGGGAAAACAATTGTTGCTCCGTATTCTGCAAGAGGAAACGATCTTGGGTGTATTGCAACACCATTATTTTGGGAAGAAGTAAACGGCAACTTAAGACCTGATTTGTTTACGATTCCAACAGTTTTAGAGAGAATAAAGAAAGTGGGAGATCCTTTCTTACATTTTAGAGAAGTCGGAGAACAGCAAGATTTTGAAGTTGTTCTCACTAATTTGAAATTGCTCATTAACGGAAGAAATAAATAACCTTCATCATGAATTCTCCGCCGAAGGAGATTCTAGGTGAAGGTTTTTAATTTAGTTTAAGTTGTATTGCTTTTCGAATATTTTTTAGTGATTCTGATTTATATATCTGATAACAAAGAATAATGACAATCATTACATCTATTAAGTCCCCACCATAATACATCGTCATCCTTACTTTTTCCACCAATTCCATTTTTACCATAATTGTTAGATTTTATTTCTCCACAATAAAAAAATGGCTCCATGAAGAAGAGCCATTTCTAATTTACTTATTATGTTTAACAACGTTAAAGTTATCACTGATTAATAACCAGTTCTGCGGGAATGGGAACCCTAATTTCCAATAACTAATTCCTCGTAAACTTAACCGCTTCATTAAATTAAACTTCGCTTGTATGGACCGCGCATCTTCAAACCAAACTTTATGCGCTGTACCATCATCTGCTACATAATTAAAGTTCGGTGCCTGTGCCTCATAGTCATATTCAATGACTGCATTATTTTCACGAGCTATTTCAATCGCTCTTTGAGGACTAACTGCACGCGCGTATTCTCCACCTTCTACAAATGGTAGCTTCCAATCGTAACCATAAAGATTTTGCCCCATCATGATTTTATTTGCTGGCATTTCAGTAAGTGCATATCGCAACACATCTTCTACTGGGCCAATTGGTGATACAGGCATTGGAGGTCCACCTGAATATCCCCATTCATAGGTCATCAGAACAACGAAGTCTACAATTTCTCCGTGTGCTTTGTAATCATGTGCTTCATACCACTGACCAGACTGCTCGCTACTAGTCTTTGGTGCTAATGCACTTGAAATCATAAAACCTTCGTTATGCAAATAGTTTGCCGCTTTTCGCAGGAAGTTGTTGTAGGCTTCTCTTTGATCTGGAGGTAAAAACTCAAAATCAAAGTGAATATCTGTTACTCCACCTATTCTACGCGCTTCATCTACTATATTTTCTAGTAGTACTTCTTGGACGGCAGAACTTTGCAAAACCGCTCTTGCTAAATCATCACTAAATTGCCCTTCTTCTAAGTTCGTTACAACTAACATTAACGAAGCACCTGATTCACGAGCAATTTCTGGTATACCATTTGTTGGTATAGGATCTAAACTTCCATCTCTTCTAGCCTCATAACTAAATAGTGCTAAATAGGTTAAGTTAGGAGCTACTTCTCTTGCTTGAGTTAACAATTCTTGGCTAACAGTATCCCCCATCGGCTCAATATAAATATTAACTTCAGCATTCGTTTTAGGTCTTGGCGGTATATAAAGCCTTGTTCCTACAGTTAGCGGTTGGTTAATGTTAATCCCATTTATTTGTGCGAGTGTATTTGGATTTGTTCCGAAACGCTGTGCAATCGAATAGAGAGTATCGCCTTGCCTTACCCAGTAATAGCTCCCCACAATCGGTATTACAAGCGCTTGACCAATAACAAGCTGGTCATTTTCACTTAATTGATTCGCTTGTAAAATCGTTTTGTAATTTACACCGTAAGCTTGTGAAATCCCCCATACAGAATCCCCTCGTTTAACTACATGGATTTGGATGATAACACTCCTTCTATCACTTATTCACAATTCAAAAGAAATTTAAGAAACACTTCGGTTCATTTTATGATTCATATCGACAAGACATAACAAAATGTAGAAATTAAAAATTGGTACAGTCACAAAATCCGACTAATCGGAATTAATTAAGTGACTGCACCAAAAAAATCAATTTACAATATTATGCTCATAAAGATAATCATAGGTAATATCAACGAAAACAAATTCTTTATTATTAATGGCCATTGAATAAGTTCGAGTTAACTCTCCTGTTTCAATATCACTGTAAACAGCGGAAAGTTGACCTTTTTCATCATTTCGCATTTTAATAATATTAAATAGGAAGTAAGGTCGCCAACTCCAGTTCTTGCCGATCGCATTATTTTGCACATTCCATTCCCCATCTTTATAGAGAATATTCGGCGAAGTTTGGAAGCCTTCTTCATTGCATATATAAAATCGGAATGCGTAACCTTCAATTCTTTTCGAAAGCTGTAACAAACTTTCTACATTGTTGCTCGAAGGTTTTACTTCTTCAATAATTGTCGAGATTTTCTTTTGAAGTTTTTTCATTTCTTCAAACTTTAACACTAACTGTTTCTTTTCAGCGGAGATAAAATGCTGACATTCACTACGGAACTTCTCCTTTAATGTATAGCGAGAGATAAACTCTTTCACAGGATTTTGTAGGTAATTACCCTTAAAGTATCGAGCACCATTTTTCCAAGCAAGATGCAGCTGATAGTCCGTTTGAATATTATTGAACATTAAAGTTGCACCAATTTTAACCGCTAGTGACTGAATAGTAGTGAAGACGTGACTTTGCGCTCCCCAATTGTTGTAATTCAATTGATTGACATTGATTTTAAGCACTACCGGTTCAAGCATTAGGATTTGATCTAGTTTACTTTTTGACCCAATATCATCTAATGCAATTTTAACACCATATGTTTTTATATAACGAATAGGATGTTGTAGTTGTTCAAAATCCCCTTTTACCTTATGTTCCGGTATGACTAAATAAATTTGTGACATCAAAGACTCGTCTAGATGCTTTTTAAGTAAGTTAAAATAAGATTCCCCAAAGTCAGCCATCAGCAAGTTCGGATTACACGGTAAAAATAAGCTGACATCCTTCAATTGCTCTAATGATGCTTTTAATGCCTCTTCAACGAAAAAATGTTGTAACTCTAATCTTAAATCAGCTGTTGCTGTCTCATCATAGATAAAGTCTTTTATTTTATAGGAATTACCACCAAGTAAAAATCCAATTACTTCATACCCAATAAGTACATGTTCATCCGCACTATAAATGGGTTCATAGAGTAATTCTAACGCATCTAATTGATCGAAAACGTCCAGAACATTCATCCACATAAACCCCCACACACATCATTCTAAAAGCAATTTATTTATCTTTACTATATTATACAACAGAATATGTATTAGAAGAAGTTATTGCTTTGCATAAATTTAAAAATAATTTTATAATTATGCAACGTCACATTAATTCTTTCCCCATTAATTACTATTATATGCAAAAGAATGCTTTCCTGACCTAATTCATTCTAGTAATTTATTATCAAAATATACATTTTTATAATAAAAACCACTTCTAATGCAATCTAGAAGTGGTTATATGTTTCTATAATTATTTAGCTAATTTTTTTGGATTTACTACTCGTTTAAGGAACAACGATAAAACTAAAGCTACTATTGCAATAAATGTAGCCACTAAGAATGATAACTGAATACCTTCAAGTAATGCTTGCGATTCAATTGTTTTTATAAATTCATCAGTTAACGTACCATTTGCCGCAGCTTCTGCATATAGGTCTTTCCCAACAGCTGTGCTTTTTGCAGTCATAATTGAAACTAATACCGCTGTACCAATAGCTCCAGCAATTTGAGAAATTGTGTTATTCGAAGCTGTACCGTGTGGATAAAGTTTTGCCGTTAATGAATTTAATCCATTTGTTTGAATTGGCATCATGACAAGGGCAATACCAAGTGCACGAACTGAAAAAACACTAATGATATATAAATAACTTGAGTCCATATTTAATAGGGATAGCAAGAACGTAGTAACAATCATGATTGATAAACCAATAATTGCTAATGGTTTTGGACCGATTTTATCGAATAATTTACCAGTTACAGGAGACATAAATGCCATCACGAGTGCACCAGGTAACATCATTAAACCTGATACAAATGGTTCAATTCCTCTTACACTTTGAACATACGCAGGTGTTAAAATCATACCACCCATCATTGCCATTGATAAAACAGCACTAATAATTGCAGCTAAAGCGTACATTGGTGATTTAAATACACCCATATCTAATACCGGTGATTCAAGTTTGAGTTGTCTAAGGACAAATAATACTATTCCAATAACCCCAATTACCAATGATGTGATTACTATTGGACTTGACCAACCTTTATCTCCAGATGTACTAAATCCGTACAGAATCCCACCGAACCCGATTGCAGATAGAACTAATGAGAAGTAATCTAATGAAACTTTTCTTGTCGGTAATACATTTTTAAGTTTCCAAAAACTTAACAATAAACTAATTACAGCAAACGGTAAGATCATGAAGAAAAGTGCACGCCAATGATGATGTTCAACAATATATCCAGATAATGTTGGTCCAATTGCTGGTGCGGCAATCATGACTAAACCAAAGACTCCTAATGCAGCTCCGCGCTTTTCAACTGGGAAACTAATTAACATAACGTTCATTAATAATGGCCCCATAAAGGAAGCACCTACTGCTTGTAACATACGCCCAGCAAGTAAAACTCCGAACACTGGGGCTAGGGCAGCAAGTAATGTACCAAGTACAAAGATGATAGTTGAAATGATAAATAACGGTCTTGTATTATACCGTGTAATAAAGTAAGCAGAAGCAGGCGTTAAAACCCCGCTTACTAACATATAACCATTGGCTAACCATTGAATTGTTGTATAATCAACACCTAAATCCACCATCATTGTGGGAAGTGCGACATTCAATAATGTATTATTTAAAAATGCGACAAATGCTCCTACAAATAATATGACGATCATTAGATAAGGAGGCTTTTGTGCAAGTTGTTGATTTTGCATATATATCGTTCTCTCTTTCTATCTAATATTACGGATGAAATTCATTTTATACTCTCAGTATACTTTTTTCAATACTTTTATACTATAAGTTTAATGAATATTGATATGAAAGGGTTTTCACCACTGAACTTGTGGTATAATTATTTCTGAATATAGGGCAAAAGGAGATAACAATGAATACTCGCAAACGCCAAATAATAAGATCGGCACGTAAATTATTTATTGAAAAAGGATATTCAGATACATCTATTATGGACATAATCGCTTCAGCTAATATTTCAAAAGGGACATTCTATAATCATTTCACTTCAAAAAGCGAGTGCTTGATCGCCATATTAGAAGAAGCCCGGGAAGAAGCAACTAATCGAAGATATGAAGTGGCAATGAATAAAGATCTTTCAGATATAAATGTTTTAGTCGAACAAATCTCGATGCTTATGTATGTAAATCGAGAACATAATTTAGTTCAAATCTTCGAATCCATTTCTGGAAATGCAGACCCAGAAATTAAATCAGTAATAGATAAACACTACATTCTTGAAATGACTTGGTTATCTAAACGATTTGTAGATGTATTTGGAGAAGAAATACGAAAAGTATCGTTTGAACTGGCAGTATACTCATTAGGTATGATGCAAAGTGTATTACGTACAATGATATCTGCAACAGGTCAATATGGTAATCCCGAAACAGTCATTAGAACCATATTAAAGAATATTGAGTATCTTGCACCTCATATTGCAAAGCAAGGATCACTCATCACTTCAGAAATGTCACAAGCTTTACTAAATAAAATAGAAGATAAACCTGTTACTAAAGATATGATTATCGAACAGTTAAAAGGTTTTATAAAGAACTTACCTGATGATGATCTTAAACGAGGCCATGAACTCGCGCAGTTTCTACTGGAAGAGCTTGAATCACAGAAGGAAAGCGATGCTATTTTTGAGGTGGTGTTGTCTGCTTTTAACCGTTCATTTACAAATACATCCCATGAAGCAGAGGCACATCAAATTTCCATTTATATTTGGCGTTACCTTGATTTAAAATAAACATCATATGCTTGAAGCATGAAAAAACACCACCCACCTATTTTAAGTGAGTGGTGTTTTATTGTTCATTGGTTTTCATCTTTTTTTCTAGATTGAATATCTTTATCGAAATCCTCAGCAAACTCAGTTTGTAATTTATGATGTACACGTGAGTTATTATTTGGAAAGTCTACATTTTCAAACACATGATCTCTTAAATAACGATGATAATATAGCTCCCCTGCCCCTATAAAGAGGGAAGATAATAATGAAGTGGACAATAACGAAGTTTCTGCATCAAATAAATACGAACCCAATACCCATACAACTAAGAAGGCAAGAATAAGATCACCAGTTGCCGCAATCATATTACCTACTTTAGGTAATACAGTTAAATCTCCTACAAATGCAAGGATTGTTAAAACAATCCCGATAATTAGGATATCTGTAAACGAAACATCAAAAAATAATCCTAATACTATAAATAAAACACCTACTGTTACGGCTAGTTTAATCAAAAATGCTCTTGTATATTGCATTCTTATTTACTCCTTTCACTTTTGGTTCATGCTTAGGTTTTCCAATTATTAATCCTTCATACAATCCCATAAGTCACTTCTTGTTGTCTGAATATGGGGAACAAAAAAGACTCCATTAATAACAAAGATAATCTCTAAGCCTCGATTTACTCTTGGAGATAAAAACTGTATTTCTCTTAAAGATATATGAAAATCAGTAAAGGTCTGATCCATCTACTCACCCCAGAATCATTGCAAACATGTTATTTTATGCTTCATTATAGATAAAGTCTATTTCCTTGCTCGATTCGATCGTCTCAATAAATTTTTCAATAGTTGAAGTTAAGAAGGAATCAGCTCTTCTAATAAATACAGTTTTAACCTTGCTGTATTTATCAGGAAGTGTATGACATTTAATGAGTTCACTTTTTTCCATATGAATAACTGATGATCGAGGAACAAACGAAACACCAAGTCCCATGGAAACACTTCGTAATATCGTTTCTAACGTACCGAACTCCAACACTTTTCGAGGTACTACATTTTGATCTTTATACCATGTTTCTAGACGAGCACGGTACCCACACCCTTCACTAAAACAGAGGAATGGCTCATCTTTTAATTCATCTAATGTGTTATTGCGCATATCTGAGATTAAGACAAGCTCCTCATTAAACACTTCATGGGAAACAAGATCTGGATGTAAGTCAGATGCTGTTACAAATGCTCCATCCAATTTATGATTTAATACTTCTTCTACTAGTGTTTCCGTTACTCCAGTAAATAACGATAAATCAACATTTTTGTATTTTTTTATGTAGGTAGACAATATTTTCGGTAAGTGATAAACCGTTTCAACAGTACCAATTTCCAATTTACCAGAAGGTTCATTTTTATTTTGAACGGCTTTTTTCATTTCCATCGTTAAAGACAAAATCTTTTTACTATAAGACAGTAGTTTTTTCCCTTCAGGTGTCAACGTCATCCCTCGTCGATGACGGTTAAATAAAGGGGTATTCAATTCAGATTCAAGTTTCTGAATTCTCGACGTAATGTTTGACTGAACATAATTAAATTCTTTTGCCACTTCTGAAACGGTTCCCTTTTCGGCTACCATTTGAAAAATTTCTAAATCCTTAAACTCCATCTCCCTTACCCTCCAATTTATAATTATCCGTATCTATGATATCAAAAATATTGATATTAATCTTTAATATTATTCGTTTTACGTGATATTTAAATAGTTATATGATGATGTGTGAGTAAATGAATAAGGGGTATTGGAGAAAAATGAAAAATAATGTGCTTTTAGGAGCAGTTTTATGTTTGGTTGCTGCGGTTTCTTGGGGTGCAATGTTTCCAGTAGCACATGATGCTTTTAAACATATTGATCCATTTTATTTTACAGTTTTTCGATATGGATCAGTAACAGTTATTTTAGCTACTATTCTTCTATGGAAAGAAGGAAAACAGGCATTCCAATTTGAAGGAAGAGGCGTCCACTTATGGTTCTTCGGAACAATGGCTTTCACTGTTTATAATCTATTTATCTTCTGGGGAGAAGATATTTTAGGTGAATCAGGGATTATGATAGCCTCCATTATGGAATCGCTAATGCCTATGATATCAATCATTATTGTATGGATGATATTTAAAGACCGACCACATCTATTTACGTTATTATGTGTTCTTGTATCATTCGTTGGAGCTATTTTAGTAATTACTAAAGGGGATTTTAAAACGTTTTTAAGTGCTACAGATCAGTTTATTCCTACTATGCTTATCTTAATAGCTGTCATTGGATGGGTTATTTATACTATGGGTGGTAGCGAGTTTAATGGTTGGTCTGCTCTACGCTATTCAACATTAAGTTGTTTGCTTGGTACTACTACCGCAATTGTCTTAACAATTGCATCGTCATTATTTGGTTATGTACCCGTTCCATCAACAGAAGCAATAATCACAGTTAGTCCGCATTTATTGTTTATGATTATTTTCCCTGGTGTAATTGCTTTACTTGGTTGGAATATTGGTGTGAGCTTATTATCACCATTAAATGCTCTATTGTTTATTAACTTTGTTCCTGTTACAACGTTAACAATTTCAATTTTTCAAGGTAACAAAGTAACAATATTCGATTTAGTTGGTACTGCATTAATCATCATTGCACTCGTTTCAAATAATCTGTTAGTACGTATGTTGCAAAAGAAGGATGCAACACAACATTTGCAGTCGAACTTACAGGAAAGAACGTTGTAGAACTGCACTAAATAAACCTATAAAGGAGAATTGCCAAAGCTTCAGGCAATTCTCTTTCATTATGCTATCTTCAAGCCAATCTCCTCAATTTCGAGTTAATTAATTTAAATAAAATTTTTATTTTACATCAATAAAAAAGCTACTGTCAATATTAAATTTGTAGTTTGTTTCAATATATGTTACAATTGTATTACAACTACTTCTTTAATCATCGCATTCAAATTCTTATGTAAATTTTTGCAGATAGAATTGAATGCGTTTTTTTATATCCTTCTCTAATTCAAAAGAAGGAATGGAACTGTAGTTTGAATATTGAAAGCCACCTGCGGTAACAGTGACTAGATTGGAGGCAAGGTATTCCTTAAACTTTTACCTCAGACTTTAAGTGATCTACTCTCGGTAGGCAAGTTAGTTGCAGGGATTTACAAGTAATCTAATAAAGCGAACCAAGTTTTAGAATTACAAGGAGGAAAAAAATAATGAATCTTGTCGATAAAGAAGTTACACACAAAAGTTTTGGCAATGGAAGAATTGTTAAACATAACGACTCACTAATAGAAATACATTTCGCTAAGGAAAAGAAAAAGTTCGTCTATCCTGATGCATTTGGAAAATACTTAATCTTACATGATAAAACGGCAGCTAATTCACTTGAAAAGATCATACAAGAAAAGGAATTAGAGCTAGAGCAGTTAGAACAGGAAAAAGAAGACGAAAAAATTCAGCTACGTAAAGAACAAGAACTTCGCATGGAATATGAAAAGCTTATGAAAAACCATATACTTCATTCTGAATCACAAATGGTTATTTGGTGTGAGGAGGAAGAGTTAAGAAAGGTATTTTCGGAGTGGAAGGTATTTGCTGGTGAGATAAAGAGCGGTATTAACAAAGGACAACCAAAAAAACCTACACGTCTTTATCAAAATAGTGTCTGCCTTTTGACAGCCAGAGATTCAAGTATGCCCGAAAAAGACAGGCGTATCATAGGTATATTTATGGTGAATATAGACTTTATAGGTAAGTTATGTGAAGATGGATATATTCCAGCTCATTCAAAATATAGAATTCAATTATCAGAACAAGAATCTGATCAACTGCAATTTTGGAATTATTATCACGATAAAAAATCTCCTCAAAAAATATCTTGGAATACAGGGAAATACCGTTATTTTGATAATGTATGGATTGCACAGATTTTACGTGATATTGTTTCATTAAAAAGTGACACACCGGAACAAGTCCTAGCACAGAACTTTTTTAACCATTTTTGTAAAATGAATCAAATTAATAAAGAAGAATTGCCAGAGCCAAATGGTGCGCTAAGACATTAATAAAAATGGTTAATGATTTCAGTTGAACTATAAAAAAACAAAGCAGTGATACATAATGTAGTGCTGCTTTGTTTTTTATTTTGCAAAGCTATCAAGTTAATGCTAAGAGTAAAATTGGTTAATTGAATTACTTTTTAGCACTTCATTCCCCATTACAAAAAATTTAAAAACGGAATCTGAATACTTTATTCGCAAGTGGATATATAAATTTAACACCTTTTTTCGTCATCATGTCTCCAACAATATGCGAAAGATACGCTATCGTGGAAATAAGGGCTAAATTGATAACGCCAGTACTAATTTGTAGAAGATATGACATATAACACCAGTAAGCCAATGCCCAAATCGTATGTGTTAACCCTCGATGTGGAAACCACCCTGCTATCCCTAAGTATAAAGCAAACATAACTAACCACCATAACTCATCAATTATTGCATAATATAATAGGCATAAACTTAAGATACTCATTAGAATATTTTTCAAAGTTTCTTGGCTTTTCAACGAGAGGCCAAGAATAATAGCGCCAAAAATAAAAAGAAGTATTTTATTTTGTTGAGTAAACCAATCTCCATCTAGGAAAGACAAAAAATTTAATTCTAATAAATATGTAATTAATGACAAAATTATTAATGCAACACCAGCAATAACCCCTTGTTTTTTTATGAGTTTAGCTGTTTTAGTTACACGTTTATTTAACAAATTATTACCGTCTAAATCGGGAGCAAGAGAGGCAACACCCGTTGCTGTTAAAATAACAGGGATCATTTCAAGTGATTGATTAACAGACGCCACAGCTCCAATTCCTAACCCTATTGCTAAATGAGTTCGACCTTTCATGTTGTCACCTCTTTGTTGTTATGTCTCTAATTATTCTAATAGTTTTACAACCTTTGAAAATATATAGCATAACGAAAAAAGAAGCTCCTCACAAGTTTTAGTCACTTATGAGAAGCTTCAATAGAATTAATCTATGATTTTTTTTGATACAAACCCTGTCAAATCAAAGATTTGATGGCTTATTACATCATGCCGCCCATTCCACTCATGTCAGGCATTGCTGGAGCGTTTTTCTCTGGTAGGTCTGCTACTACTGCTTCAGTAGTTAAGAATAAAGCAGCTACAGATGCAGCGTTTTGAAGTGCAGAACGTGTAACTTTAGCAGGGTCTACGATACCAGCCTCGATCATGTTTACCCATTCGCTAGTTGCAGCATTGAAACCTACACCGATTTCTTCACGTTTTAAGCGGTCTACGATGATTGAACCTTCAAGACCTGCGTTGTTAGCAATTTGACGAACTGGTTCTTCAAGAGCACGTAATACGATACGTACACCAGTTGCAACGTCACCGTCAACTTCATTTAAAACTTTTTCAACAGCACCGTAGATGTTAAGAAGTGCAGTACCACCACCAGATACGATACCTTCTTCAACTGCAGCACGAGTTGAGTTTAATGCGTCTTCAATACGTAATTTACGTTCTTTTAACTCAGTTTCAGTTGCAGCACCAACTTTAATTACTGCTACACCGCCAGCTAATTTCGCTAAGCGCTCTTGTAATTTTTCTCTATCGAATTCTGATGTAGTTTCAGCGATTTGAGAACGGATTTGGTTTACTCGGCTTTCAATTGCATCGCTGCTTCCAGCACCTTCAACGATTGTAGTGTTGTCTTTGTTAACAACTACTTTAGCTGCACGGCCTAATGATGTAACATCAGCAGTTTTTAGATCTAAACCTAAGTCAGCTGTAATAACTTGACCACCTGTTAAAATCGCTACGTCTTCTAACATTGCTTTACGACGGTCACCGAATCCAGGTGCTTTTACAGCTACAACTTGGAATGTACCGCGTAATTTGTTAAGTACTAAAGTAGCTAAAGCTTCACCTTCAATATCTTCAGCAATGATTAATAATGGACGACCTTGTTGTACAACTTGTTCAAGAAGAGGTAAAATTTCTTGAATGCTGTTGATTTTTTTGTCAGTAATTAAGATATATGGGTTGTCTAATACAGCTTCCATTTTGTCTGTATCAGTTACCATGTAGTGAGATACATATCCACGGTCGAATTGCATACCTTCTACTACATCTAACTCTGTAGTGAATCCTTTAGATTCTTCAATTGTAATAACACCATCAGTACCAACGCGTTCCATAGCATCAGCGATGAATGTTCCGATTTCGTCATCAGCAGCAGAAATAGCAGCTACTTGTGCAATCGCTTCTTTGTTTTCTACTGGACGAGAAATAGATTGTAATTCTTCTAATGCAGCAGCAACTGCTTTGTCGATACCTTTACGGATACCTACTGGGTTTGCACCAGCTGTAACATTTTTAAGACCTTCACGAATCATCGCTTGAGCTAAAACTGTTGCAGTTGTTGTACCGTCACCAGCGATTTCATTTGTTTTTGATGCAACTTCAGCTACTAATTTAGCACCCATATTTTCAAATGGATTTTCTAATTCGATTTCTTTCGCAATTGTTACACCGTCATTTGTAATTAATGGAGATCCGAATTTTTTCTCAAGAACTACGTTACGACCTTTTGGCCCTAGAGTTACTTTTACAGTGTTTGCTAATTTATCTACACCTTGAAGCATTAAAGCACGTGCTTCTTCTGAGAATTTAATATCTTTTGCCATTACTGTACCCTCCAATTTTTATTATCATTTCATATTAAATCGTGCATTTAGCGGTAGAACCGCACATGTATTTTTTACATTTTCAAATTTTTAGCCAATAACAGCTAAAATATCACTTTCACGTAAAATTAAATATTCGTTACCTTCATATTTCACTTCTGTGCCTGAGTATTTAGAGAAGATAATAGTATCTCCTTCTTTCACTTCAAGCTCGACACGTGTGCCGTTATCTAGTACACGACCAGTTCCTACTGCTACTACTTTACCTTGTGATGGTTTTTCTTTTGCTGAATCCGGAAGAACAAGTCCTGATGCAGTTTTCTCTTCCACCTCAACTAGTTCGATAATGATACGATCACCTAATGGTCTTAACAAGTGAAACAACCTCCTAGAATATTATTAGTTTTATTTTTTTGAATTCTTATTAGCACTCTCATCAAATGAGTGCTAACACAATTATTATAATAATCAATTCATTTTTCATTTGCAAGTGTGAAGCATAAAAAATTTGAATTATTTCCATCTTCATCTACAATATAAAATGAGTGAAAGACTTTTTGCATAGACTATAATATTCTACCTATATCGACGGTCTTTTAAACAACGTTTTTAGCTATCTAGAAAGAGGGAGTTTTTAATTGAGTAGTTCAAATACAGCAAAAACACAAGCAACAGCATTTTATATTTTACTTCTTTACATTGCATGTCAACTTTCCGGCCTTCTATTACTTATTCCAGCAGTGAGAGATATATTCCTTCAATTTGTAGATAGTGATAGTTCGGTATCAATGGTTGTACTTGTCGCATGGTGGTCTACCATCGCATTTGCAATAACTTTTATCATCAGTTATTTGTTTATTCAGCGTAATAAATCTTTTTGGAATGTATTTAAAGGTGAGAAAGCTTCAATTGGAGCAACAGTTGGTTGGGGAATTATTGGTTTCTTCTTAGTATTAGTTGGACAAACCATTGCCGCTAATATTGAAATGGCATTGGGAATTGAGGCTGGATCACAAAACACAGAGACGATTATTATGGTAACAGAAATAGCCCCTATAATGATGTTATCAACGGTTTTATTCGCGCCGATTTTAGAGGAGCTAGTTTTCCGTCGTGTAATTTTTGGTTCGATCATTATTCAAACTCAAAATTTTTGGATAGCGGGTATTATTAGTGCCGTTGTCTTTGCTGCCATACACCGAGATTTTACACATATTTTAATTTATACTGTAAGTGGTTTTATTTTTGCTTTTTTATATTATAAGACGAAAAGATTACTTACCTCGATTATTGCACATATGTTATTAAATAGCTTCGTTACGATAATTCAAATTTTCTATGATGATTTAATGAGGATTATGAAAGAGGTACAGATGATTACTTTCTTACCATAAAAAAAGTGTAGATAAGTCAGAAATGACATTATCTACACTTTTTTGTTATGGATGTTGATTACTCATATTTTCAATTTGACGTCGTTGTTCTGCTAGTAAAGCTTCAACTTGTTGTCTTTGGCTTTCTTCTTTTTCTTCTTGTTGCCTTTGTTCCTCTGCTTGTAGGAATTTTTTATAACCTATTCGTGCAATGATAATACTGATTTCATATAAAACAAATAAAGGTATTGATATTAAAATGTATGAAACAATATCAGGTGGTGCTAGTAAAACTGCAATCACGAACAATACAAAATAAGAGTATTTTCGGAATTTGCTCATCAGTGCAGGGTTCAATACTCCCAAACGTGATAGGAACAATGTAACAACAGGTAATTCAAAGATAAACCCAAAAGGTACGACCAATTTAAATAGAAAAGAGAAATATTCGTTTATACCTATTGTTTGTTGTATTTCTAACCTTTCTGACAAATTCATCATAAATTGAAGGACACTAGGAAATAGAACAAAATAGGCAAACGCTAGTCCACCCATAAATAATAAAAATGCATAAGGTATATATTTCAATGTTGCTTTTCGTTCTGATTCGTGTAATCCCGGTGTGATAAACGCCCATAATTGATATAAAATGACCGGTGATGTAATAACTAGTGAAATCAGAAATGTCACTTGAAGATAAACTGCAAGTGGATCTGTTACGTTAAACGCATTTAGTGTTAATTGCTCTGATTCTATACTTCTATATTGAATAAATTTAATCACAGGTTCTGCAAAGTAGAACCCAACGAATAAAGATAATACAAAAATAACCGCACAAACAACAAGACGATTTCTTAATTCCTCTATATGTTCAATTACAGTTAATTCTTTTGGATTCATAAATTTGACATCCTTAACTACTTAGCTTTTTCTTCTTTATTTGGATCTTTTACTTCTGCTTGTTGAACTGTTGTATCTTTATGATCAATTACTGTTTTTTTCGTGTTATCTTCATCATCTATTAAACCTTGAGTACCCTTTTTAAACTCACGAAGTGTAGTACCAACTGCTCGACCTAACTCCGGCAATTTTTTGGGACCAAATATTAATAATGCTACGATTGCTATAATGATAATGGCAAACGGTGTTACTGCATTTAAATGCACTACCATGATTATAACCTCCCTATTATATGTATCATTTTATCGTAATTCAAAATGTAATGCTATTAGATTAATGTGAAATCTTTTCGTCTTAACTATTCCTAATTAAATAAATTAGTGCTTCTAATTCTACAGACAAATCAATATTCATGACCTTCACAGAATCTGGAACATTCAGACGAACAGGCGTGAAGTTTAATATTCCTTTAGCATTAATATTTGCTAATCTATCTGTTACTTCTTGAGCTGAACGTGAAGATACAGTCAGTATCGCCAACTCTACATTAAATTTTTCGTACATTTCTTCCAATCGATCTGGATGATAGACAGGTATCCCATTTACCTTATATCCTTCTTTAGGTGCTTTTGAGTCAAATGCCACAACAATACGTGTATTATGGTTTTTTTGGAAATTATATTTCAAAAAGGCATTTCCTAGATTCCCTACACCAATTAGCGCTACATTTGCTCCTTCATCCTGATCTAGAGTTTGTCTAAAAAACTCAAGTAAGTATAAAACATCATATCCATATCCCTTTTTTCCTAGGGCTCCGAAATATGAAAAATCTCGTCGAATTGTAGCTGAATCGATTTTCATCGCTTCACTTAATTCTTGTGAAGAAATTCTTCGTTTCCCTTCATTCGCCAAATTTTGCAGAAAACGATAATATAGAGGCAATCTTTTTGTTGTTGCTTGTGGTATTTTTAGTTCTTGTTTCACTTACTATCCCCCATTCTATTCCGCCTCGGCGAAACTGGGCTACTGCCAGAGAAACTCACTTTTTACCTGTCAGTATTTCGTTCAATTTATATACATTCGCCGATTGCTATTAATTTTATTATATATATTAATAAAATTCCCCATTGTAATACTAATAAATCTTTTCAATATTACTAAACATATTGAAATTAGTAAAGCATTCACATTGCAAGAATCCTAAGCAATCCTTTACACTATTGATAGTGAACTGAGGTGTAACAATGATTGTCTTACAAGTAAATCAATTATATAAATCTTTCGGAACAGATGAGATTTTAAGCGGCGTTAAGTTAGAGGTTCAACATCGTGATCGTGTTGCATTAGTTGGACGAAATGGCGCTGGGAAATCGACTCTATTAAAAATTATCGCTGGCCAGATGTCTTATGATTCCGGCGAGATCATTATTCCTAAAGATATTCAATTAGGTTATTTAGAGCAACATACAGGACTAAACTCCACATTAACTATTTGGGATGAAATGATGACCATTTTTTCAGGTTTAAAAAAACAAGAAAAAAGGCTTCGAGAACTGGAAGCAAAAATGGCTAATCCATCAGTATATGAAAACAACGAACTATATCAGCGAATTATGGTTGAATACGATCAATTGCAGCATGATTTTAAAGACGCGGGAGGCTATCAATACGAAGCCGATACAAGATCAGTCCTTCATGGTATGCAATTCTTTACTGAAGACTACAACAAACCAATTGCCTCTTTATCTGGGGGACAGAGAACTCGCTTAGCATTAGCAAAACTACTGTTAAGTAAACCTGAATTATTAATTTTAGACGAACCAACGAACCATTTAGATATCGAAACATTGACTTGGTTAGAGAATTACTTAAAAGGGTATGAGGGAGCCATTTTAATCGTTTCCCATGACCGTTATTTTTTAGATCAACTCGTTACGATTGTCTATGAAGTTTCAAGAACACATGTATTTCGTTTTGTAGGAAATTATAGTGCTTATTTAGAAGAGAAGGCGAAAAATTACGAACGAAATTTAAAAATGTATGAGCGAGAGCAAAGCGAGAAAGCAAAGTTAGAAGCTTTCATTCAAAAAAATATCGCCCGCGCATCCACAACAAAAATGGCACAAAGTAGACGTAAAATGTTAGAACGAACGGAATGGATGGACTCCCCAGATGGAGATGAACGTTCTGCCAAATTTGGATTTACTATAGAAAAACAGAGTGGTAATGATGTTCTATCAATTGATGATTTATCTATCGGTTATAAAGGAACAACTATTTCTAACAATATCTCGATGAGAATTTATCGTGAAGACCGCATAGCGCTTGTAGGTCCAAATGGTGTTGGAAAATCCACCTTACTAAAAACTATCGTAAAAGATCTGCCTATTATGAAAGGCGATATCCGCTACGGAACAAATGTACAAATTAGTTATTACGATCAGGAACAAGCAAAACTTACAGGTAATAAATCCGTTCTTAAAGAATTATGGGACGAATGGCCACTTATGAACGAAAAAGATATACGGACAATTCTTGGCCGCTTTTTGTTTAGTGGTGATGACGTAACAAAACCTGTTAACTCCTTATCGGGTGGAGAAAAAGCTCGACTTGCACTAGCAAAATTAATGATGCAAAAAGGGAATTTATTAGTACTAGATGAACCAACAAACCATCTTGATTTAGATAGTAAAGAAGTATTGGAAAATGCGTTAATTGATTACCCTGGAACTTTACTATTTGTTTCCCATGACCGTTATTTCATTAATCGTATAGCAACAAAGGTAATTGAACTATCTTCAAATGGTGCTTTTGAATATTTAGGGGATTATGATTATTATTTAGAGAAAAAGCAGGAGCTTGAAGAGCTTGCGCAAATGAAAGCAGCTGCTTCAAATGTGATAGAAGAAAAAACTTCTTCAAAGTCTTCCACATCACAAATTGATAAGGAAGCGAAAAAGAGAGAACGTCAGATTCGTCGAATGATTGAACAGATTGATCAAGAAATGGCAGTTTTAGATGAACAAATAAAACAAATAGAAGAAGATCTATGCAAACCTGATATCTTCCAAGATCACGAAAAGGTTTTATCACTGCAAACAAATCTTTCTGAATTAAAATCGGAATACGAACAGTTTGAAATGCAGTGGCTAGAATTGAATGAAGAGCTTGAGGATATTTATTCTTAAAACCATGTGGACAACCCGCATGGTTTTTTTCTCTTTTTAAACTGGGGATATTTGTCCGCAATAGTGAACAATCATCGATATATTTGAGGTTATTTCTATTATTCGACAATATTATACATATATCTTGGTCAATAGACAATTTGCGAAAAATTTCTTCCACATTTTTATTCACAACTTCAGCCTAGTAATATCAAGATATCAACAGAGTTTTCCACATTATCCACATTTATTTTTTCATTTTTCCACAATCAATTGTGAAAAAACAACCACAATATCTAGTTTTATCACAGGTTATGCACAACTTATGCACAGTTTGTGCATAAGTACGGATGTTCGCATTGACTTTTTTATTATAATTTTGATTACTTGTGGATAAGTTTTCAGAAAAATAAAACTAAAATAAGAAATTTTAATAAAAGAGATTTTTTCAACAAAATTAGCCAAATTATTGGTAAACCAGTGGTGTGGATGATCCGTGATCTCCTATTCACAAATGTGAGAACATAAAAATAGCACCATTCGAAAAAACAATTTGTCTTCCAAATGGCACTAAATTTTGAAGCAATTTTATCTCTTATTGATTCCAACTTTTTAATTCCATACCTGGATTGCCGTTCATTGATAAGTTGCCTCTAACACCTGCTAAGTACATATATGAACCAGCAGCACCAATCATTGCTGCGTTATCTGTGCATAAGTTTAACGGTGGTACGTAGAAAGGAATTCCTTCTTTCGCAAATGCTTGTTCCAAACTTGAACGCAATCCTTTATTTGCTGAAACTCCCCCTGCAGCTATTACCTGTTTTACTTTGTATTCTCTAGCTGCACGAACTGTTTTCGTTGTTAATACTTCCACTACACTATCTTGGAAGCCTTTTGCAACTTTTGCAGGAACAACTTCTTCTCCGCGTTGGTCCATATTGTGTTTATAATTAATAACCGCTGATTTTAGACCACTGAAGCTAAAGTCATAGGAGTCATCAAGCCATGCACGTGGAAACTCTACACCTTCACTTGCTTCATGGGCAAGTCGATCAATATGTGGGCCACCTGGATATGGGAGATTTAATACTCTTGCAACTTTATCGTATGCTTCCCCTGCCGCATCGTCACGTGTCTCACCAATTACTTCAAAGTGTCCATGTTCCTTCATTAATACAAGTTCAGTATGTCCACCAGATACAACTAATGCTAATAATGGGAACTCCATTTTTTGAACAAGTGCATTTGCATATATATGACCGGCAATGTGATGAACACCAATAATCGGTAATTCATTAGCAAAAGCAAATGCTTTCGCTGCATTTATACCTATTAATAAAGCGCCAACAAGTCCCGGTCCTTCCGTAACGGCAACTGCGTCTAAATCTTGTGGCTCTAAATTAGCATCTTTTAAAGCTTTTTCAATGACTAACGTTATCTTTTCAACATGATGACGTGAAGCAATTTCTGGCACTACTCCGCCAAAACGTGTTTGACTTTCAATTTGTGATGATACGACATTGGAAATAATTTCACTTCCATTTCGAATAATCGAAGCCGCTGTTTCATCACAACTTGTCTCTATTGCTAAAACAATACTTTGATTTTCCATTATAAATTCACCCACATTACAAGCGCATCTTCTAGATTATCAGTATAATAACCTTTACGAATGCCTCCATCTTGGAATCCTAATTTACGATATAAATTTTGAGCTATACTATTTGAAACTCTAACTTCTAAACTCATGACATCTGCATTATGTTCTTTGGCAAGTTTCATTGCTTCTCGCATTAAACCTTCTCCAATGCCTTGACCACGAACAGATTCTGAAACCGCAACATTTGTGATCTGAGCAGAGTCAATGACAATCCATATACCACAGAATCCCACTATATTACCTAATTCATCTTCCGCAACAACATAATGTGCGAAGTTATTTTCAGTCATTTCATAGTAAAAGGAGTCTAATGTCCAAGGAGCAGGAAACGATGCCACTTCAATTTCATAGACAGCTGGAACATCTTCTACTGTCATTTTTCGATAATGAATCATTCTTCTTACTCCTTCTTCTGTCCCTTAATCCATTCAGCTTCTGCTTGAGCAAGACGATGATACGTCGGAACAAAAGTATGAACATCTTCTACTGAAGTATTTGATTCTTTTATCGCAATTTCAATTAGTTTTGAAGCTCTAGGGAGATGCAGTGAAGTTGGTGCAAATACCGCTCTTTCACCTAACTCACCAACAATTAATGCCTCAAAATTTGATACATCTTGTCCTACAAACATAACCGGTTCATCATACTCTTTTAATTGGGCTAAAAAATCGTTCATGGAGCAGTGATTGTCTTTTATAACAGGTTCAAGTTCAAGTCCTTTATAGACCCCAACATATGCATTTTGTCTTCTAGCATCAAATAATGAACAAACTAATCCATTAAAAAGATTTGCATTTGAAGCAATTACTTTTAAGCTAGATACTCCAACAAGCGGCTTATTTAAAGTCCATGCTAGTGTTTTAGCAATCGTTACACCAATTCTTATACCAGTGTAGGATCCAGGTCCTTCAGATACAGCAATGGCATCGATGTCATTTGGCTTTAAATTTGCTTTCGTAAGTAGCTCTTCAATAACCGGCATAGTTGTAACAGAATGGGTTAATTTATTATTTTGTACAATCTCCACTAAAGTTTGGCCATCCTTTACAATGGCTACAGAAAGTGGTGAATTGGACGTTTCAATTCCAAGCCAAATCATTTTAATAACTCCTTACACAACTCTTCATATCTTCTACCAATTGGTTTTAATATGAATTTTCGGTTGTTTTCATCAATTCGTTTTATTTCTATTTCTAATCGTTCATCTGGTAAATATTCATCGATAAGATGTGCCCACTCAACTACAGAAACACCTTCACCATAAAAAATCTCGTCCCAACCTAAGTCTTCATCGCTTTCAGCTAAACGGTAGACATCTAAATGATTAAAAGGAAGTCTTCCTTGATATTGTTTAATAATCGTAAATGTTGGGCTATTTACAGTTCTTTTAATATCTAACCCTTTTGCAAGTGCTTGTGTAAAAGTGGTTTTTCCTGCACCTAAATCTCCCTCAAGAGTAATTGTGTCTTGAGGTTCTAACAATTTTGCAAGATTTTTAGCAAGTTGGTTTGTTTCTTCTAAAGATGTGATATTTATTTCATACACCATATTATAATCCTCTTTCGAAAAGTACATTATCTTTAGTTTACCTAATACTTGTCATATGTTCAAAAAGAATTACTTAAACTGAAAATAAAAGAAAGCGGACTCTAAAAATTAGAGCCCGGTAATAGCAAGAATTCAACTATTCAAACTGATACTTCAAGTACATAAACTTTCCAACTAATTGATCGTCCTCAAATGTAATAATATATTGCTTAGTCAACAGTAACTCATCATACCAAAGATATGAATAATCCGTCAGTCTCTCTCCCCTACCTTTGGCAATCTTCACTACATCCATATAGGTCATTCCCTTTTCAAGTTGAAGAAACTCTTCTTCATTCATAAACTTTTGCCATCTATAATTATTTGTTTCTTCAATATAGTAATATTTATTGATTTCATAAGTTAAAGGAGTCAAAAACAACAATAGATTTACTACGACAAGAATAATTAAAATAGTGATTTTTTGTCGTAATTTTATAATTTTAAACAGTTTTTACCACACCTCATGTAAGTTTTGGCATTATCATTATACTGATAACTCTCCGCTCTCATGAGTAAGTCACACATTCTTAATAATTAGAAGTGTAGAAGTATTTTTATGAAATAAAAAAAGCCTTTCGCAAAAGTTAATTCTTTGCTAAAGGATTCATCATTGTACAAATATGGCGGTCCCGACCGGGATCGAACCGGCGATCTCCTGCGTGACAGGCAGGCATGTTAACCGCTACACCACGGGACCAATATTTAGTGAATATACTAATTATAACAATTGAAGATTCATAATTCAATGGTGTTTTTACCATTTTTTATTAACCTTATCTTACACTTCATTGTACCAATTTTATTGAAATAAAAATAAAAAAACACCACTAAAGATAGCGGTGCAAAATACATAGATGTCTGACTGACTCTTTTAGTAATACATAAACTAACTATTAATTATTATTCTGTAATACCTTACTTAAGAAGCTACGTGTACGATCATGTTTTGGATTAGAAAACAGTTCTTTAGGGTCTCCCTCTTCCACGATGTATCCACCATCCATGAAAATTACGCGATCAGATACGTCACGAGCAAATCCCATTTCATGCGTTACAATTACCATGGTCATACCTTCATTTGCAAGTTCTTTCATAACGTTTAAAACGTCTCCAACCATCTCAGGGTCTAATGCAGATGTTGGTTCGTCAAATAACATTATTTTAGGTTCCATTGCTAGTGCTCTTGCAATAGCTACACGTTGTTGTTGACCACCAGATAACTCACTTGGATATGAATTAGCTTTTTCTTTAAGTCCAACTTTTTCAAGTAAAGACATTGCTAATTTTTCAGCTTCTTCTTTAGATTTCTTTTTTAACTTTATTGGCCCTAATGTAATGTTTTGTAAAACGCTTTTATGAGGAAATAAATTAAACTGTTGGAAAACCATTCCTACTTCTTGTCGGAATTTATTAATATCTGAGTTTTTGTCTGTCATTTCGTGACCGTTCACTACTATCGTACCAGAAGTAATTTCTTCTAAACGATTTAAACAACGTAAAAATGTACTTTTACCTGATCCAGAAGGGCCGATTACACATACTACTTCTTTTTCAGCTATTTCAACAGAAATATCTTTCAGTACTTCCACTTTTCCATAATGTTTCTTTAGATTCTTTACTTGAACAATACTCATCGTAATTTATATCTCCTTTCAATGAGGTTACTAACCAATGTTAAAATGTAAATAACGATGAAATAGATAATACCAACAGTCGTCCACATTGCAAAAGATTCAAATGTAGCAGATGCTTGTACTTCACCTCGTTGAGTTAAGTCCGCAATTCCAATTACTGATAATAATGAAGTATCTTTCAAAGTAATAATCGCTTGGTTTGTAAATGTCGGTAACATTCTTCTTAATGCTTGAGGAAGGATAATATAGCGCATTGTTTGTCCGCCTGAAAATCCTAAAGAACGTGACGCTTCTGTTTGACCTTTGTCAATTGATTGAATACCTGCACGAATATTTTCTGATAAATATGCCCCTGCATTTAATGCTATAGTGATAATCCCTGCGACTTCTCTATCTAAACTGATAAAGTTTAATGAGTTTAATCCAAAGTAAATAAAGAAGATTTGAACTAATAAAGGTGTACCACGAATAATATCTACATAAATTTTGGCAATCCATTGTAGAGGTTTAATATGAGTTAATCGCATTAATGCTACAACTAGACCAATAATAAAACCCATTATGATCGCAACACCAAATATGTATAATGTAGTGGCTAATCCCTGCATTAAGAAAGGTAATGCATTAATTGCTGCTTCCATGTAATCACACTCCTATTGAAAAAAGTAGCACGCATAAGCGTGCTATTTTTTTAGTTTGCTAAATATTTATCTATGATTTCTTGATATTTACCGTTTTCTTTTAAGTTCTTTAAGCCTTGGTTAATTTTCTCAAGTACTTCTTGATTTTGACCTTTTAATACACCAATACCATATTGGTCATCGTTTAGACGGTCACCTACAACTTGTAATCCTAGATCTTGCTGAGCAATTGCATAAGAAATTACAGGGTAGTCTTCAAATAAAGCAGCTGCATTACCATTTTGAACTTCTAAGAACATTGATGGGCTATCATCAAATTGTACAATTTCAAAACCGATATCACCTACGATTGAATCAGCATACTTTGCTCCAACTGTACCTTTTTTAACAGCAACTTTTTTACCTTTTAAGTCTTCTACTGATTTGATTTCTGCGTTGTCTTTGCTTACTACAAGTGAAACACCTGCATCAAAATATGGGTCTGTAAAATCTACTACTTTTTTACGTTCTTCCGTAATACTCATACCACCCATAGCAATATCTAATTGACCTGCTTGTAACGCTGGTATAATACCTTTGAAGTCCATAGCTTCTAATTGTACTTCAAAACCTTGATCTTCTGCGATCGCATTAATTAAATCTACATCTATACCTACATATTTACCATCAACTTCATATTCGAATGGTGGATATGTCGTATCAATTCCTACTTTATATACTGGTTTACCTGAATCGCTTGCATTTTCCGCTTTGTCCCCTGAACCACATGCAGCTAATACTACAGAGAATACTGCTACAACGAATAACAATAAATACTTCTTCATATATATTATCCCCCTAAAATTAATAATATTTTAATAATTTTTTTATAAAATTATTAAAATACTTTATAATTTTATGATAATTTAATTAATTGATTAAATCAATATCAATCTTAGATAATTATGTTCGCAAAATATATTTATTGTTGAAAGTTAATAAAACGTTAGTAAATATTATAAGATTTTTTCCTATAATACTATTTAGTTCATGAGTATATTCACCTATTTCGATAATATTAATTATTAAAAAATATTATTTAGTTGTACATTTGGGTATAATTGGAATTTTATGAATTCTATAATTTGAGGATTTTTATTTCTAATTTGATAATAATTTCTATATCTTTTAATATAATTGATATTTTTGCCAATAGTTTTCAATCTAGTTTTTTATTAAAAAACCTTTGATTTTCATTTGATCTCTCTTTCTTAATACGCGCCGAACCTTCGGTTTTCATGGTAGTTGGGCATATAGAGTAGGGTGACCATTTTCATGGCCACCCCCTCATCAAACCGTACGTGCCCTATTAAGGCATACGGCTTACCAATGTGTTTAATTGAATTAATAAGTTGCTAATCTATTGGCGTAGTTCATTTTCCTTACACGTTC